>NZ_CAWPQZ010000009.1:0-108634 GCF_963889785.1 Vibrio sp. S12_S33
AAGGCCGTCACTGTTTTCGGCCACATTGACGCTGCCGTCCGCCGCATCGGCTATGGTAACGGTTGGCGCGGTGTCACTCGTACCGTCGCCGTCGGTATCACCCGGTACGGTGGTGTCTAAATCGAACGTCACTGGCGTGCTTTCAGCTGTGGTGTTGCCCGCTGCATCACTGATACTGCTGGTAACACTATAAGTACCCTCGTCCGTCAAGCTTGGAATGGTGATGCTCGCACTGCCAGTATCGACGTCCGTTTGCGTCACGGTGTAGGTTTGTTCCGTGGTGCTACCATCTGGGTTGGTGATGGTTAACGTCACCGTATCACCCACTTCGACACCTTCAGGAATGGTCACTACGGTTTCAAGGCCGTCACTGTTTTCGGCTACGCTGACGCTGCCGTCCGCAGCATCGGCTATGGTCAAGATTGGCGCGGTGTCGCTAGGGATACTAGTGTCTGTCAAAAATAAATCATCTATTCTTTCGACATTAGGAGAGATTAAAAGTGGGCTTGTTTCAAAAAAAGTTGAAATATCTGGAAACTCAACATCACCAAAATCCAACGTAAACACTTCAGCAATAGAGGAGCTTACAGTTCCACCAGCTGCTGGCGCTAACTCTTCAAACAACGTGGGATCTAGTCCATCTTCAATTAGTTGCTCGATAGACTTTTTTTGAACGAGAGAAACATAATCATCTAAAGAATCTAGGTCACTAGACAATTCATACACCGCAGAAGCCACCAAAGTCCCTGATTCATCAAAAACAAGATAAACAGTACCGTCTTCCCTTGGTGATAAACCTTCCGTTACCACACCGCTCTCACTAATTGACACTACAAAATTCATCTTAAATCCTTGTAAATAAAATTTATTTAAACGAGAGCTCAAGATGCTTTGAGCGCACCATCTCTCCACAATATCTTTTGATTCAAAGTCAGCAAAACAAACTTCTACTATCCCTCATACAACATTAGCTCAAAATCACAACAACCCCAACAATTTTATTAAGTTTACGTTAGGTGCTTATTTCGGTGATTGAGAACGCTTGATCCGCACCAGAAGTTTTGGACACTGAGTTAAGTGAGTACAATCACTAACGAGGCGAACAATGACAACTAAGAAAACACGAATCAAACATGCTCCTGAATTTAAAGCCGAAGCGCTTAAGTTAGCAGAGAAAGTCGGTGTCGCTGTTGCCGCACGATAGCTATCGTTGTATGAATCTCAAATTTATGGGTGGCGTAACGCCGTCAAAAAAGATGCAAAAATCAGCGATAGAGAAAGAGAACTCGCCATTGAAAATGCCAAACTCAAACGATTATTGGCTGAGCAAGCTGAAGAGCTAGATATCGTAAAAAAGGCCGCCACCTACTTCGCGAAAAATCTAAAGTAGATTGCTATGAGTTTATGCTCGAACACCTGATGCAATATAGGATTGTCCGTATGGCAACAGTATTTGGGGTTTCTCGAAGTGGGTTTTATTATTGGATTAATAATCGCCATAAAGTCACTCAATGCAACGAGCACCGCAAGCAGCTTGATGGTAAGGTTCGAGAAGTTTTTGCTGATAAAAAGGAGCGCGATGGTGCAAGGCGTATTCAAAAAGAACTTGAAAAAAATGGTAATAAACACGATGTAAGAACTGTCGCCGCGAGCATGAAGCGTCAGGGATTGGTTGCGAAGGCGGCTCGTAAGTTCAAATGTACGACAGACAGTAAGCATAGACTTCCTGTAGCCCCGAACTTGCTTGAGCAAAACTTTAATGCGACAGCACCAAACCCAAAATGGGCTGGAGATATCACTTATCTAGCGACAAGCGAAGGCTGGATCTATTTAGCCGTTGTTATCGGCTTGTACTCACGGCAAGTTGTTGGTTGGTCAATGAGTACCAGAATGACCGCAACTCTGGTCTGTGATGCGCTATCGATGGCATTGTTCCGCAGAGGCATACCTGAAGAAGTGGTTATTCATAGTGATAGAGGTAGCCAATATTGCTCAAAATACTCCCGATACTTAATCGCAGCTCATAATCTAAAACAAAGTATGAGTAGGAAGGGACATTGCCGTGATGGAACGTTTTTTTCGTTCTTTAAAATCAGAGCGTTTAAACGAATTAAGCTTTATCAATCATCAGTCAATCGTAATGGAGGTAGAGAGCTACATTCGTTTTTACAACTATAAACGAAGTCATAGTGGGATTGATTATTTGACGCCAAATGAAAAATACCAACAAATACAAAAAGTGGCTTAAAAACTCTCCAAAAAAGCTGGATCATTACACTCTGAGAACGGCCCTCTGAAGGAACCTCATTGACATACAACCACTGTTTATAGCTAGACAGCTTTCCTGAGCCTCGGCCTTCTTTAATCCGATTGCTGATTTGCTTTTCAGTTAAAACATACTTTGATTTTGCCATCACAAAAACCCGGTCAACTTTTAATCGGTCTAACCGGGTTTGAAAAGTTTTCAACTTTAATGTTTCAGTTTCAAACTTTATTGTTTAGTTACAATCTTTATTGTCTTCCGACAGCCCATTTTTATTCATGCATAGTATTACTCAACCGTTACCGCTTTCGCTAGGTTACGTGGTTGGTCTACGTCGGTCCCTTTGATCAATGCAACGTAATAGGAAAGTAGCTGCATTGGAATGGTGTAATAGATAGGTGCTGTGATATCACTGACATGCGGCATGGTGATGATTTTCATGTTTTCATCACCTTCAAAGCCTGCTTTTTCGTCAGCAAAGACATACAACAAGCCACCACGAGCGCGAACTTCTTCCACGTTTGATTTTAGTTTTTCAAGCAGTTCATTATTCGGTGCAACAACGACTACTGGCATGTCTGCGTCAATTAATGCTAACGGGCCATGTTTCAATTCACCGGCCGCATAGGCTTCTGCGTGAATATACGAAATCTCTTTCAGTTTTAACGAAGCTTCCATCGCAATCGGGTAGAATTCACCGCGACCCAAGAATAGCGTGTGGTGCTTGTCAGCAAAATCTGTCGCTAACGCTTCAATTTCTTTATCAAATGACAAGGCTTGTTCAATTTGAGCTGGCAATGCATGCAATGCTTCTACTATCTCTGCTTCTTTTTCACGGCCAATCACACCTTTTTGTTTGCCAAGTGCGGTAACCATCATTAATAAAGCGGCTAATTGGGTAGTAAAGGCTTTGGTTGATGCAACACCGATCTCGGTGCCAGCACGAGTCATGAAGGCAAAATCAGACTCACGAACCAAAGATGAACCCGCGACGTTACAGACTGTCATGGCTGCCATGTAACCTTTTTCTTTCGCTAGACGCAATGCAGCCAGAGTATCGGCCGTTTCACCAGATTGAGAAAGGGTAATTAACAAACTGTTTGGACGAGTAACAAACTTACGGTAACGGAACTCTGATGCAATCTCAACATCACAACTTACGCCAGCAAGTGATTCAAACCAATAACGAGCCACCATGCCAGAGTTATAAGATGTCCCACACGCGATGATCTGCACGTGTTCCACTTTGTTGAGAATTTCTTCAGCATTGACACCAATGGCGTTAGTAATAACAGAATCAGCTGAAATGCGCCCTTCCATCGTATTGATCAACGCTGTTGGTTGCTCAAAGATCTCTTTTTGCATGAAGTGACGATATTTGCCTTTATCACCAGCGTCATGTTCAGCATTAGACTGTGTTTCTTCACGCTCTATTCGGTTGCCATTGGTATCAAAAATAGCGACTTCACGACGAGTGATTTCAGCAACATCACCTTCTTCAAGGTATATAAAGCGACGAGTTACGCTTAAAAGCGCCAATTGATCAGAAGCTAAGAAGTTTTCACCAACCCCTAAACCAATTACAATAGGGCTACCTGAACGCGCGACAACAATACGGCTTGGATCTTTACGATCAACCACGACCGTACCATAAGCACCACTTAGTTGCTTAGCCGTTTTTTGCAGCGCTTCACGCAAAGAAGAAGAACTACGAAGCTCCCACTCCACTAGGTGTGCAATGACTTCTGTATCAGTTTGAGATTCGAATACGTAGCCACGGTCACGTAACATTTCACGTAATTGTTCATAGTTTTCAATAATGCCGTTATGCACAACAGCGATGTCGCCCGACATGTGTGGATGGGCGTTAGCCTCAGAAGGTTCACCGTGTGTCGCCCAACGAGTATGTGCAATACCAGTACCACCAACAGCGTTTTGTTTTTCAACGGCATCAGCAAGTTCTTGAACTTTGCCTAAACGACGTACGCGAGTGAGGTTGCTTTCACTATCAACAACAGCAACACCAGCAGAGTCATAGCCTCGGTATTCTAAACGACGCAGTCCTTCAACTAGAATTTCTGCCACATCTCGTTGTGCTACTGCTCCGACGATTCCACACATAAGGTTTCACTCCATTTTAGATTTATGTTTCATCCCTAAATCCGCAGCGAAAGGCTTTACTTAGGGACGTTTAATACGTTGTTAAGCGCGAATAACTCGAACTTGATGAGATTCAATTAGCGCAGCCTTTTCGTCGCTCAGTTCATTATCAGTAACCAAAACGTTGATGTGTTCCCATGCCAGCTCTAGATTAGGAATTTTGCGTCCAACCTTGTCAGATTCAATCATGACAATCACTTCTCGGGAAACTTCAGCCATCACTTTGCTCAGACCCACTAATTCATTGAATGTGGTGGTGCCGCGATCCAGGTCGATACCATCGGCACCAATAAAGAGTTGATCAAAATCGTAAGAGCGCAAGACTGATTCGGCGACCTTTCCTTGAAAGGATTCGGAATGAGCATCCCAAGTCCCGCCAGTCATTAATAGTGTAGGTTCACTTTCTAATTCGTTTAGAGCATTCGCCACATTTAATGAGTTGGTCATCACTACCAGACCACGTTTTTCATTCAACTGCTGAATTAATGCCGCAGTAGTGCTACCACAATCGATCACGATGCGGTTATGGTCACGGATCAGCTTTGCAGCGACTCTTGCTAGCTTTAACTTTCGGTTCGAAACTTTAGAGCTAAATTCATCACTCACCACTTCTTTAGGTAAAGCGATGGCACCGCCATAGCGACGCAGTAACTGACCATTTTTTTCAAGAGAAGCCAAATCCTTTCTAATCGTCACCTCTGAGGTTTCAAACTGACCGGATAGAGCCTCAACGCTAACTTCACCTTGTTCATTCACTAAGTTAGCGATGGTGTGTCTTCTAAGCTGTGTATTTCGTTTCGACATGCTTGTTTACTTTTAACGTTACGAACCGAAACAAATAATACTCGAAACGAAACTTTACTGTCTATTTATTTCGAACAAAAAAATTAATAATTCATACTAAAACCTTGTCCTAAGACAATTCTTAGACAGTGATATTGAACTCATTAGGTGGTAGAATTCGCGCCGAAAAGAAAAAAAATTACAGAATTGACCGTTATTTTTTTGCAACTTACTGGGTTTAGGCTAAATAAGTAGCAGAATTACGACACAAAATCCGCAACAGCTGGTCATAAAATGACTAAACTGTTGAAAGACTTTCAGCTCTTTGGTCACAAAATCACTGAAATTGATGTAGGGTAATAGATAAGAATAGATTGCCACTTGTGATGACTTGAGAGCACAAAACTAACTTTCAAATTGTAATAAAATTTACCGGAGAGAACCTTCCATGAAAAAGACCAAAATCGTATGTACGATTGGCCCTAAAACTGAATCTGTAGAGAAATTAACTGAACTAGTAAACGCTGGCATGAACGTTATGCGTTTAAATTTCTCTCACGGTGACTTCGTTGAGCACGGTACTCGTATCGCGAACTTCCGCAAAGTAATGGAAAATACTGGTAAGACTTTAGCTATCCTTTTGGATACTAAAGGCCCTGAAATCCGTACTATCAAACTAGAAAACGGCGATGACGTTGATCTAGTTGCTGGTCAAGAGTTTATATTTACTACTGACACTAGCGTTGTTGGTAACAAAAACACTGTAGCTGTTACTTACGCAGGTTTTGCGAACGACCTAACTGTAGGCAATACTATCCTTGTTGATGACGGCCTAATCGAAATGGAAGTTATCGCGACTACAGCTACTGAAGTTAAGTGTAAAGTTCTAAACAATGGTGCACTAGGCGAAAACAAAGGTGTTAACTTACCTAATGTTTCAGTAAACCTACCAGCACTATCTGAAAAAGATAAAGCAGACCTTAAATTTGGTTGTGAGCAAGGCGTTGACTTTGTTGCTGCTTCTTTCATTCGTAAAGCTGACGATGTACGTGAAATTCGCGAACTGCTAACAGCAAACGGCGGCGCTAGCATCCAAATCATCTCTAAAATTGAAAACCAAGAAGGCGTTGATAACTTTGACGAAATTCTTGAGCTTTCTGACGGCATTATGGTTGCACGTGGCGACCTAGGTGTAGAGATCCCAGCTGAAGAAGTTATCTTCGCTCAGAAAATGATGATCGAAAAATGTAACCGCGCACGTAAAGTCGTTATTACTGCAACTCAAATGCTTGATTCTATGATCAAGAACCCACGTCCAACTCGCGCAGAAGCTGGTGACGTTGCGAACGCTGTAATGGATGGTACCGATGCAGTAATGCTTTCTGGTGAAACTGCTAAAGGTAAATACCCAGTTGAAGCTGTAACTATTATGGCGCAAATCTGTGCTCGTACCGACAGAGCTCTGAAAGCAGAACTAGGTTCACGTCTAGACAGCCCTCGTCTACGTATCACAGAAGCGGTATGTAAAGGCGCTGTAGATACAGCTGAGAAGCTAGCTGCACCACTTATCGTTGTTGCAACTGAAGCGGGTAAATCTGCACGTTCAGTACGTAAATACTTCCCAACAGCGAACATCATCGCAGTAACAACTAACGCGAAAACAGCTGCTCAGCTAGTGCTGACTAAAGGTGTTACTCCTGTTGTTGTTGATAGCATCGAAAACACTGACGCTTTCTACATCAATGGTAAAGAAATTGCTCTAACTTCTGGTCTAGGCAAAAAAGGTGATATCGTGGTTATGGTTTCTGGTGCTCTTGTTGCTTCAGGTACTACAAACACTGCATCTGTTCACGTTCTATAATCGAACGTCGAGTAAAAACAAAAAAATCGGGGCTTGCCCCGATTTTTTGTTTCTGCGGTTTGGATTATGTAGGCTGTTCACCAATGTATTTGCATTTACCAACCAAAAAACTCTTTGTGATGAGTGTTAAGTAATAACACCATAGGTAGAAAATAAAGCGCACTAAGCTTTATTCCCAATACGACCAAACAACCGATGGTCAATCTCACTAGAAAATAATTATACATACTATGCCTCTCGTGCCCGAAGCGTATGATTTCCTTATCTTTTAACTCAATAAATGAATAAAAAGCTAACTTCCTGCTTAGAACAGGGCAAACTGGTGATTAAAAAATAAACAGTTTACTTATTATTCAGTTTAGCTCAAGTGAAAAATGATATTAGACTTTAGTCTTGATGAGAGGAAAACGTAATACCACGCAATACCATCACTACTGCGGCACAAAGATACGATTACGCCCAAAGTTTTTGACTCATATCGAAGCATATCGGCACATTTGTGTAAGAACGTTTGCTGCCTTGGTTTAAGTCTATAAAATCGCGGCCGTGGAGTTAGACTTTAGTCTACCCCTACAGCCGCCACTAAACGATTTTAAACACTATAGACCTCAACAATAAAGATACAAAAACAGTATCATCTGTATTTTTCAGTCCTCTATTTTATACACAACATTGACCCTATCTCGAATAGTCAACGTTGAATCTTGGTAACCATTAGACTCAGAGTTAGCATCCATAGCCATTGCTCTCATCATGATCGGCTGGGTGCTAGGAGTGTTGTAATCAATTTTCCATACCTCACCCAACTTCAATTCAAACCCCTCAGCCAACGAACGAGCTTTTGCATTGGCATCTTTAATCGCTGCTAATCGTGCTTGTTGTTGGTATTTTTCTTGTTCACGAACTTTAAGTTGAATCTTATCAACTTGGTTGATTCCTTCACCCAGTGCAACATCTAAATATTGGTTTAATTTACTGAGATCAGAAACTTCCACTGTCACATTACGAGTTGCTTGGTAACCGATTAACTCTGGTTTGCCAGATTTGGGATAATGGTATTGCGGTGCGAGGTAGAGGTTAGAGCTAGAAATCTGCATTGAAGTAACACCAGACTCTTTCAAGCGGGCTACAAACGACTCAACAACCTTATCGACCGTTGCTTTAGCCTGTTCCGCTGTAAGTGTCGACTCGACGACCTTTACAGAGAATTCAGCCATGTCTGGTACAGCAATCACTTCACCATAGCCAGTAGTGGAAAGGTGAGGAAAGCTCATATCTTGCGCCCACGAACCAAAACTCATCAATCCACTTAATACGGCAACACTTGTTATCAATTTCATGTCTCTACCCTAATTCAATTACATGATTACATAATAGGCGATGTCAGCAGTAATCAAATAGCAGCAAAGCGAAATCACACAACTCTGACGTTGATCATTGAGGTAAGGCAGTTCGAGCATATTCAAGGATCGCTTGTGAGATCGCCTGCAATATGCCGGTTTCTAATTGCCAATGATGCCAATAAATTCGGTTGGTCAAAATAAAACCAGGAGTGATATCGATGAGAGCCCCTTTAGCGAGCTCTTTTTCTATCTGTAAACGAGGGATCAAACAATAGGCGGCACCTGATACCGCAAGTTTTACAAAAGCTTCAGAACTTCCAACCGTATGATTGATAACAGAATCTCTTGGAACGTTAAAGTGATCATGTAAAAATTTCTTATGTAAATCGTCATATTGATCATAGGAAACAGCAGGCGCTTTTTTTAAGGTATTAAAATTAACGCCTTGTGAGAAGTAACGTTGATAAAAGTCAGGATTGGCCACACAGACATAATCCATTCTTCCAAGGTAATCAGCACTACAGCCAGCAATGGGTTGGGACTCTAAGCTAATTGCTCCTGCAACCTCACCACTTTTCAGTTTATCAATGGTTCGAGACTCACCAAAAATCGCTAAATTTAACTCAACTTGCCGAGTTTTCATGATATTTGATAATGCAGGAAGCAGCCACGTCGCTAGACTATCAGCATTAGTCGCTATTGAAATCGAAGTGGGACGCGCACACTCTTCATTCATTAATTCAGGAACGAGATCATTTTCTAACAATAGAACACGTCGATAGAGCCCTAGTAGTTTTTTACCAATCATTGTCGGCCTTGGTGGCTGTTCACGAATTAAAACCGGTTGAGCAACAAACTTTTCAAGCTGCTTGATTCGCTGGGAAATAGCTGATTGAGAAATATAGAGATTTTCTGCAGCTCGTTCAAAGCTGCCTTGTTTTAATACCGCGTCCAGTGCTTCGATCCATTTATAATCCAATCCTCTCATGAATTATTTCCTTATGTTTAAACCTCATTAGACTTCCTTATATATTATTAAAATCATTAATTATACTTATTTTAAAACTGCCGCTATCTTGCACGCATACTTTTTATTCACAATATGAGGATGGATGTGAATTTTTGGATTTTGCTACAAGGGTTTGGCTTAGGCGCGACGATGATCATTCCTATCGGCGCACAAAATGCGTATGTACTCAACCAAGGTATTAAGCGTAATCACCACTTAACGACCGCAACCATCTGTAGTCTTTTAGATGTGCTATTTATAGCTCTGGGCGTATTTGGCGGTGGTGCGATTTTGTCGCAAAATGAGTCACTACTCACCGCAGTGACATTAGGTGGAATCGCATTTCTCTCATTTTACGGTTTTCTTTCTTTAAGAAGTGCTTTTAACCCACAGAAAAATCAGGAATCAAACAGTGAAGTGATTGCTCGTGGCAAGCGAACCGTCATTCTAGGTGCATTGGCCGTCACCGTATTGAACCCACATTTGTATTTAGATACTGTCGTCATATTAGGGTCGATTGGCGGTCAATTTGAAGGCAATGACCGGATTTTATTTGCCATAGGCACTATGATGGCATCGTTTGTTTGGTTCTATTCATTGTCCATCGGTGCGGCAAAATTAGGGCCAACGCTTTCCAAGCCAAAAGTAAAAAAAGGTATCGATATAGCGGTAGCGGTGATGATGTTTGCCATTGCCTTTATGCTGACCAAAGAACTAGCTCTTAGCTATTCCTCTTAGGAGTAAAACATGACTCGGCTAGAAGCCATATTTAAAGCAAATCTCGATTTATTAGCACAGGCAGGAATCACCTTTAACCAATGGCGACATGAACCGATCCTAGATTTTGCGACCGATGAAAAAATAGCGAAGCAATTGGATTGGATCGGCACACACAGTAAAAGTCTATTTCTAAAAATTAAAAATGGCGACTTTGTACTCTACTTGACAGAGAAAGACAAACGCTTAGACAGCAAGCAACTTAAAGCGTTGCTAGGTAAACGTCCTTCTATTTGTAGCGATGAAGAGATGATTGAACAATTAGGTTGTGTACCAGGTGCCGTTTGCCCATTTGGACTTCCGCCCCACATTATTATGGTTGTTGATCGCACTTTATTTCAGCATCAAGAGCTTCTGTATACGCCGGGCGATCCAAAATATACATTCGGTATTACTGGGCAAGATTTAGACCGATTGCTGTCACTACTTCCAAACACAATCCATACCTTATAGATAAGCTAATGACAGTAAAGGCGTGAAATGATAACTCATTTCACGCCTTTTTCTTTATCTAAATAAAATGGATTCTTACAAACCGAATCAATCTAGTTTGTTTAAATGCACATCCATTTGTGGGAATGGGATCTCGATACCATTGGCATCCAGTGCTTCTTTAATAGCTTGCATTGAATCAAAGTATACCCCCCAGTAATCTTCAGTTTTTACCCACGGACGTACTACAAAGTTTACAGAAGAATCAGCTAGCGCCAGTACACCAATCGTCATGTCTGGATCTTTTAAGATACGCGGATCTTTTTCCAACGTTGCACGTAACACTTGCTTAGTTTTTTGTAGATCAGCTTTGTAAGAAACACCGATCACCATATCAACACGGCGAGTTGCATGACGTGAATAGTTAGTAATGGCTCCACCAATAACGCTAGAGTTAGGAACAACAATCATTTTGTTATCTGGTGTTTTTAGAATGGTTTGGAAAATTTGAATAGCTTCAACAGAACCTGCCACACCGCTGATTTCAACATAATCACCAGATTTAAATGGACGGAATGCAACAATCAACACACCAGCTGCAAAGTTAGAAAGTGAACCTTGCAACGCTAAACCAATAGCCAAACCTGCCGCACCGATAACGGCAACCACTGAAGCAGTCTCAACGCCTACGCGCCCTAAAGCTGCAATCAGTACAATTACAAACAATAAGTAACGAACTAAACCATGGATAAATTCAACAACCACGTTATCCATTTCTTTCTTTTTCAAAACCTTCGTGACACTACCCGCCACGGCTTTAACCACAATATTACCGATGAACAGGATCAGTACCGCAGAGATAATATTAACACCGTATTGCACCAAAAGATCTGAGTTATCCATTAGCCAAGTATTCGCTTGCGCTAAACCATCGACCAATGGGACTTCAACCCCCATAGATTCACTAGCCATATTCTGTATCCTCTAAATAAAATCATCATAATTTTGCTGTTATAGCTAAACATCCAAGGTGAATACTTCAATTCACTCGAAATGTCATTTTTTTGGCACAATATCTTACTTTGAGAATTTTACAAAGCCAGTTTAATGATAAGACTGACAAAACAGAAACTTACCCTAAAACTTGATATCAGCTTGTTACAGATTAAGCAATGTTCTCACTATTCGCCAGTACTTAGACTGAATTTTGACAATAAAAAACCCGCTCAATGAGCGGGCTAAGATTGTATTCAATTTAATGAATTATAGTACGTCAATCGCGTTAAGGTCAGCGAATGCTTTCTCTAAGCGAGCAACCATTGAAGCTTGACCAGCACGTAGCCATACGCGTGGATCGTAGTATTTCTTGTTCGGAGCAGATTCACCAGTAGGGTTACCAATTTGACCTTGTAGGTAATCGTGGTTTTCTGCTTCGTACTTACGGATACCATCCCAAGTCGCCCACTGTGTATCAGTATCGATGTTCATTTTGATAACACCGTAGCTGATTGATTCTTTGATTTCAGCTTCAGAAGAACCAGAACCGCCGTGGAATACGAAGTTTAGAGCGTTAGGCGCAATACCAAACTTCTCTGCACAGTATGCTTGAGAATCACGTAGGATAGTTGGAGTCAGTACAACGTTACCAGCTTGGTAAACACCGTGCACGTTACCGAAAGAAGCCGCAATAGTGAAACGTGGGCTAACTGCACTCAATTTTTCGTAAGCGTATGCAACGTCTTCAGGAGAAGTGTAAAGCTCAGATGCGTCCATGTCAGAGTTATCAACGCCGTCTTCTTCACCACCAGTACAACCTAGCTCGATCTCGATAGTCATACCCATTTTAGCCATACGCTCTAGGTATTTCGCACAAGTTTCAACGTTCTCTTCTAGAGACTCTTCAGAAAGGTCTAGCATGTGAGAAGTGAATAGAGGCTTACCAGTTTGAGCAAAGAACTCTTCACCCGCATCTAGTAGACCGTCGATCCAAGGAAGTAGTTTCTTCGCCGCGTGGTCAGTGTGCAGAATAACGGGTACACCGTAAGTTTCCGCTACTGCGTGAACGTATTTCGCGCCAACAACAGCACCAAGAACTTGAGCGCCTTGACCTTCAAGTTTAACGCCTTTACCAGCAAAGAAAGCTGCGCCACCGTTAGAGAACTGAATAACTACTGGAGCTTTTACTTTCGCTGCTGCTTCAAGTACCGCATTGATTGAATCAGTATTTACTACGTTTACTGCTGGAAGTGCAAAGTTATTTTCTTTTGCTACTTCAAATACTTTCTGTACGTCATCGCCAGAAATCACACCTGGTTTTACAAAATCGAAGATCTTAGACATGGATTTGATCCTATTTATTCTGTCGTTTTAAAAATAAAACAGTTAAGTTTAAATTCTTGCAAACGTTTGCTCACAACTGACGCTATTCTAGCAGAATAAAAACGCCTATGCAGCAAACAAGAAAGCGGGAGTAATCCCCCCGCTTTCATTTATGATTATGCTTTAGCGCGCGCTTCTAGCATTTCAACCGCTGGTAACACTTTACCTTCAACAAACTCAAGGAAAGCACCGCCACCAGTAGAGATGTAAGAAACATCAGCTTTGATACCGAACTTGTCGATAGCCGCTAGTGTGTCACCACCACCAGCTACAGAGAAACCTGCAGATTCAGCGATTGCTTTAGAAATACCAGCCGTACCCGCTTCAAAGTTTTTGAATTCAAATACGCCTACAGGGCCGTTCCAAAGAATCGTTTTTGCGTTAGCAATGATTTCAGCAAGTTGAGCCGTTGAATCAGGGCCTAGGTCGAAAATCATGTCGTCATCTTGAACGTCAGCAACACTTTTGATTTCAGCTTCTGCGTTTTCGTCAAATGCTTTAGCACATGCAACATCAGTGGCTACTGGAATAGAACACTCTTTCATTAGTTTTTTAGCAGTTTCTAATAGGTCAGCTTCGTACAAAGACTTACCAACATTATGGCCAGATGCTGCGATAAACGTGTTCGCAATGCCACCGCCAACAACCAATTGGTCTGCAATTTTAGATAGCGACTCAAGAACTGTCAGTTTCGTTGAAACTTTCGAACCACCAACAATAGCAACCAATGGGCGTTCTGGGTTATCCATTGCTTTGCCTAGCGCTTCTAGCTCAGCTGCAAGTAGAGGACCAGCACACGCGGTAGGCGCGTTCATACCAACACCGTGAGTTGACGCTTGTGCGCGGTGAGCCGTACCGAATGCATCCATGACGAAGATGTCACACAGTGCAGCGTATTTCTTAGAAAGCTCTTCTTCGTTCTTTTTCTCGCCTTTGTTAAAGCGAACATTTTCTAGAACAACAAGCTCACCTGCGTTCAGCTCTAGGCCATCTAGGTAATCTTTTGCTAATTTAACTTCACAATCTAGCGCGTCGTTTAGGTAGTTTACAACTGGTAGTAGAGAGAACTCTTCCGCGTATTCGCCTTCGGTTGGACGACCTAGGTGAGAAGTAACCATTACTTTAGCGCCAGCCGCTAGACAGTGCTGAATTGTTGGTAGAGATGCAAGAATACGTGCATCAGAAGTTACTTTGCCATCTTTCACTGGTACGTTTAGGTCAGCACGGATAAATACGCGTTTACCTGCTAGGTCCAGGTCGGTCATCTTGATTACAGACATGGTTTGTCCTCTCAAATATTAATAAATAAAGTTTTTGGAAACCCGGCAACCTTGCCGAGCCTATTAATTCTTCAAACTGGTTATTGATATGGAGATTATCATTATTTATTTCAAGGATAAAAATAAATAATTCTCCATCATCCTGCTACTACTCGGATGCTTGCATTGCGAGCGCCGTATCCAGCATACGATTCGCAAAGCCCCATTCGTTATCACACCAAACGAGCATTTTTACTAACTGCCCATTACTCACTCTTGTTTGTGAACCATCAACAATCGCACTATGGGGATCATGGTTGAAATCGATGGAAACAAGCGGCGCTTCAGTATAGTCAACAATGCCCTGTAATGTACACTGAGATGCATTAACTATGGTTTGATTTACGTCATTAACTTTCACATTTGTATTAATTGTGACACTTAAATCCATAGCCGTCACATTTACTGTCGGTACACGCACTGATATGGCTTCGAATTTGTTAGAAAATTTCGGAAAGATCCTTTCAATCCCCTTATGCAACTTGGTGTCAACCGGGATGATAGATTGGCTGGCAGAACGAGTACGACGCAAGTCTGTGTGGTAAGCATCGATCACTTGTTGATCATTCATTGAAGAGTGAATAGTGGTGATGGTTCCCGAATCGATACCAAACGCTTCATCAAGCACTTTGATAATAGGAACAATACAATTGGTGGTGCAGGAACCGTTAGAGACTATGCGGTGTTCCGCGCGAAGTGTTTCATGGTTTACACCGTAGATGATGGTATTATCCAGATCATTCGCCCCCGGGTGAGAAAACAACACTTTCTTTGCACCGGCTTCAATATGCTCTAGACCATCAGCCTTAGAACCATACACACCCGTACAATCCAAAACAATATCGACCTCTAAATCGCGCCAAGGCAACAATTTAATTTCGCTAAGATGCAATATCCGAATCGAGTCGTATTTTCCCTTTACTTGCGACAAAGTGTCATGGTGGATATAGATGTGCTCTTGATCATGGCTGATTTTTTTTCCAAATCGACCATGACTTGTATCGTATTGCAGAAGGTGAGCCATCGCATCAGGCTGCGCCAACTCGTTCACGGCAACCACTTTAATGTGCTCATTCTTTCCACTTTCATATATCGCACGTAATACATTGCGTCCGATACGCCCAAAACCATTGATTGCGACTTTAAGCATTCTTCTATCATCTTAACTTTTTTAAGTGGCATAAATAGTAACCGATAGCAGCTAAGAGCAACACCCTAATAAAACGTTAAATAGAATTTCCCTGAACGCGTTAATTCTCACTCGCAGTATTGATACGTCGAGCAAATCAAAAAAGCCCCGCTCATGACAAGCGGGGCTCTATATTTTTTGTATGTCTAACGTAAATTAAGCAAGCAGCTCATTTGCTGTTTTCACTACGTTTTCAGTGGTGAAACCAAACATTTCGAACAACTGATCAGCAGGCGCTGACTCACCAAAGGTGGTCATACCGATGATCTTGCCGCCAAAGCCAACGTACTTGTACCAGAAATCCGCAATACCTGCTTCAATCGCGATACGTTTAGTCACGTCTGCTGGTAATACTGCTTCGCGGTAAGCGGCATCTTGCTTGTCAAATGCATCAGTAGCAGGCATCGACACAACGCGTACTTTCTTACCTTCTGCGGTTAGTTGCTCTGCGGCTTTCACTGCTAGCTCAACTTCTGAACCTGTCGCAATTAGGATTAGCTCAGGCTTACCATCGCTGTCTTTCAGGATGTACCCCCCCTTCGCAATGTTAGCCACTTGCTCAGCAGTACGCTCTTGCTGTGCTAGATTTTGACGAGAGAAGATAAGCGCAGATGGGCCATCTTTACGCTCAATCGCCAGTTTCCAAGCTACCGCTGATTCCACCTGGTCACATGGACGCCATGTGCTCATGTTTGGTGTTAAACGCAGTGAAGCAATTTGCTCAACCGGTTGGTGGGTAGGGCCGTCTTCACCCAAGCCGATAGAGTCGTGTGTGTACACTTGGATGTTCTGAATTTTCATCAGAGCGGCCATGCGCATTGCATTACGTGCGTATTCCATAAACATTAGGAACGTCGCGCCGTAAGGAACGAAACCGCCATGAAGCGCAATACCGTTCATGATGGCAGTCATGCCAAATTCACGCACACCGTAGTGAATGTAGTTACCTGAAAAATCTTCCGCAGTCAGTGATTTAGAACCAGACCACATAGTAAGGTTAGAAGGTGCTAAGTCAGCAGAGCCGCCCATAAATTCTGGTAGCATTGCACCAAAGGCTTCAAGCGCATTTTGTGACGCTTTACGTGATGCAATATTGGCAGGGTTAGCTTGCAAGTCGGCAATAATTGCGCTGGCTTTTTCTTCCCACTGCGCTGGTAATTCACCATTTAAACGACGTTTCAGTTCTGCCGCTTCCGCTGGATATGCCGCAGCGTATGCTTTAAATTTGTCGTTCCAAGCGGATTCTTTTGCTTGACCTGCTTCTTTTGCATCCCATTGTGCATAAATATCAGCAGGAATTTCAAACGGTCCGTGTTCCCAACCTAGGAATTCACGAGCCGCTTTAATTTCTTCCGCACCAAGAGGCGCGCCATGACAATCATGTGAACCCGCTTTATTTGGCGAACCAAAACCGATAATCGTTTTAGTACAAATCAAAGTTGGGCGACCAGTTTCAGCCTTCGCCGCTTCAATTGCCGCATTAATAGCTTCAGCATCGTGACCATCAACCGCAGGAATAACGTGCCAACCATACGCTTCAAAACGTTTAGGTGTATCGTCAGAGAACCAACCTTCAACATGACCATCAATAGAAATGCCGTTGTCATCCCAGAAAGCAACCAGCTTGCCAAGACCTAACGTACCCGCTAAAGAACAAGCTTCATGGGAAATACCTTCCATCAAGCAGCCATCACCCATGAATACATAAGTGAAGTGGTCAACGATGTCGTGGCCTTCTTTATTAAATTGTGCAGCTAGCGCTTTCTCTGCCATCGCCATACCAACCGCGTTGGTAATACCCTGGCCTAGTGGACCTGTAGTCGTTTCAACACCCGGTGCATAACCATATTCTGGGTGACCAGGGGTTTTTGAATGCAGTTGACGGAAGTTTTTCAGATCATCAATCGATAACTCGTAACCGCTTAGATGCAGCAAAGAGTAAATCAACATTGAGCCATGGCCATTGGAAAGAACGAAACGGTCGCGGTCTGCCCATTGTGGGTTTTGTGGGTTGTGATTTAGGTGAGAACGCCAAAGTACTTCAGCGATATCAGCCATCCCCATCGGTGCGCCTGGGTGACCAGAGTTGGCTTGTTGAACACCATCCATGCTAAGAGCGCGGATTGCATTGGCTAGTTCTTTATTAGAAAGAAGGTTACGGGAAGACATGTCTGCTCCTGAGTGCATTAAGCGAATTCAAAGTAACGAAATTGGGCTGAAAACAGCGCGGCTATTCTCTCAAAGCACTTTTATCACTGCAAACGTTTTACTGAGGAAATCCGGCTGTTTGTGGCTTATTTTTAGGATATTAACCCAAATTCAAAAAAAATTTGAGCAAACTTAAGCAATCGTTTGGCTTTCGGAACAGAAAAAAATTACTTGTAATTCGAGTATTCAAAACTAGAATAGACGTCTAGATGTAGAAACACCTACATAAATTAATGAATTGAGGTGGTAAGTTGCTAGCGACTTACCACCGACCAACTACTTAAATTGGAGCTCTCATGGCTAAGCACCTGTTTACTTCTGAATCCGTATCAGAAGGTCATCCAGATAAAATTGCAGACCAAATCTCTGACGCTGTCCTTGACGCCATCTTAGAACAAGATCCAAAAGCTCGTGTTGCTTGTGAAACTTACGTGAAAACAGGCATGGTGATGGTTGGTGGCGAAGTGACCACTTCAGCATGGGTTGATATTGAAGAATTAACTCGTCAAACAGTACGTGAAATCGGTTATGTGCACTCAGACATGGGTTTCGATGCAAACTCATGCGCCGTATTGAATACTATCGGTAAGCAGTCTCCAGACATCAACCAAGGTGTTGATAAAGCCGATCCTAAAGAGCAAGGCGCTGGTGACCAAGGTATCATGTTTGGTTACGCAACTAACGAAACAGAAATCCTAATGCCAGCACCGATTACCTACTCTCATCGTCTGGTACAAAGACAAGCAGAAGTTCGTAAAAACGGTACTCTTCCTTGGTTGCGCCCTGATGCAAAATCTCAGGTTACTTTCCAATATGACCAAGGCAAAATCGTTGGTATTGATGCAGTCGTTCTTTCAACTCAACACTGTGATTCTATCTCTACACCAGACCTACGCGAAGCGGTAATGGAAGAGATCATCAAACCAGTATTGCCAGCAGAGTGGATCAGCAAAGAAACCAAATTCTTTATTAACCCAACCGGCCGTTTTGTTATCGGTGGTCCAATGGGTGACTGTGGTTTGACTGGTCGTAAGATCATTGTTGACACCTACGGCGGCGCAGCGCGTCACGGTGGTGGTGCATTCTCTGGTAAAGATCCATCAAAAGTAGACCGTAGTGCAGCATACGCAGCACGTTATGTAGCGAAAAACATCGTCGCTGCAGGCCTTGCTGACCGTTGTGAAATTCAACTTTCTTATGCAATTGGTGTTGCTGATCCAACATCTATCATGGTTGAAACATTTGGTACCGAAAAAGTCTCAGAAGAGATCATTATCGAAGCAGTACGTCAACACTTCGACCTACGCCCATACGGCCTACAAGAAATGTTGAACCTACTACAACCAATCTACAAGAAAACTGCCGCTTACGGCCACTTTGGTCGAGAAGAATTCCCTTGGGAAGCAACAGATAAAGCCGCTATTCTTCGTGAATTCGCTGGCTTGAAATAAGCAACTGCATTGTAGATAAAAAATACACAAGCCCTTACTTTTTAGTAAGGGCTTTTTAGGAATAAATACGTGCAAAACTTTGAGTTACATTACCGCGCTCAAGCAAAAGTTAAACAATGTATTGATATCGCATCCGACCATTTTCGACATCCCTTTCCTTTGCCAACATTAAATTACCAACTCAGAGGCAAAGTCGCTGGAAAAGCTTATTTACAACGTTGGGAAATTCGCTTAAATCCCATTTTATTTGCAGAAAACACACAAGCTTTTTTAGATGAAGTGATCGCACATGAAATCGCTCACCTCATTACTTATCAACGCTATGGTCGAGTCCGTCCACACGGAAAAGAGTGGCAGAGTGTGATGAATCAAGTCTTTCATTTACCCGCCAATACCACTCATCGGTTTGAAGTCTCTTCTGTGCAAGGCAAAACCTTTGAATATCGCTGCGACTGTACTCGCTATCCTCTGACTATTCGTCGCCATAACAAAGTGTTGCGCCATCAAGCCACTTATCGCTGCCAACAATGTTCGCAAACTCTGATCTTTACAGGCGTACAGCTTTCTTAAATTAGTGTTCTATTCGCTGCCTTTCGTGATGACCATCCCCGAAATTAACGATAAAAACATCATTTATAATTCTTCATCCTGAGTGTTAGACTGAGAAAAACCATACTTATATCAGTCTAAATTATGTCGTATTTTCGTTTATTGTCTGTCGCAGGGCTCTTAGCATTACTCTCGTTTAGTGCACTATCAGCTCCACCCTCTTCATTTTCTAAAGCAAAGAAAGAAGCATTGAAGATCTATCAAGATCATCCAATTAGTTTTTATTGTGGTTGTGACATTGAATGGCAAGGCCGTAAAGGTACACCAGACTTACAAGCTTGTGGCTATCAAGTACGTAAACAAAAAACCCGCGCCAGCCGTATTGAATGGGAGCATGTGGTTCCTGCTTGGCAATTTGGTCACCAGCGTCAATGCTGGCAAAGTGGCGGGCGTAAAAATTGCACCAAGAATGATAGCGCTTTTCGTTCTATGGAAGCAGATCTACACAACTTAACCCCCGCTATCGGAGAAGTTAACGGTGATCGCTCAAACTACAATTTCAGTCAATGGAATGGAGTGGATGGTGAAACCTATGGTCGCTGTGAAATGCAGGTCAATTTCAAGCAACGTAAAGTCATGCCACCGGATAGAGCGCGCGGTTCGATTGCTCGTACCTACTTGTACATGAGCCAAGAATATGGTTTTCAACTATCAAAACAACAAACTCAGCTAATGCAGGCATGGAATCGCCAATATCCGGCAGATTCATGGGAATGTAAGCGTGACCAACGCATTGCTAAAGTACAAGGCAACCACAACCCATTTGTTCAAAAGCAATGTGGTTCATAATCCGTTGAAACGTTTAATCTTGATGGCTGAAACTCATTCTTGCCCCTTGTTTTTTCAGCTAAAAGCATCCATGTTAGTGGCTATTCAATGTCAGGCAGGAAGTTACCATGCGCATCCCTAGAATTTATCACCCGACCCCGATTTCGCAGCTCGGCACCATCGCGTTAAGTGATGACGCGGCTGGACATATTGGCCGAGTGTTACGCATGCAAGTTGGCCAAGAAGTGCTGCTATTTGATGGCAGTGGCGCTGAATTTCCAGCAACTATCAGCGAAGTGACGAAAAAAGGCGTGTTGGTCGAAGCAGCAGAACGCATAGAGAGTAGCTGTGAATCACCATTAAATTTACACCTTGGACAAGTCATCTCTCGTGGTGACAAAATGGAATTCACCATCCAAAAATCGGTTGAACTGGGGGTGAATACTATTACGCCACTGATTTCTGAACGTTGCGGCGTTAAACTTGATGCTAAACGATTCGAGAAAAAACTCGAACAGTGGCAGAAAATTGCGATCAGTGCCTGTGAGCAATGTGGCCGCAACACCGTTCCGGTGATTCGTCCTGTCATGCAGCTAGAAGCTTGGTGTGCAGAACAAAGTGATGCATTAAAACTTAACCTGCATCCACGAGCTAAATATTCAATTAACACCTTGCCAGAGCCTGTCACTAAAGTACGTTTATTGATTGGCCCTGAAGGCGGATTATCGGCACAAGAGATTCGCATGACGGAAGAATACCAATTTGAAGAAACCCTGTTAGGCCCACGCGTGCTTCGCACTGAAACGGCTGCCTTAACTGCAATTACTGCCCTTCAAGTTCGTTTCGGCGACCTTGGCTAACCGGAGAAAATCAATGATTAAACTTGGTATCGTAATGGATCCCATTGCATCCATTAATATTAAAAAAGATTCCAGCTTTGCCATGTTGCTTGAAGCACAGCGCCGTGGTTATGAAATCCACTATATGGAAATGAATGATCTACACTTAGATCAAGGCGTCGCAGTCGCCGATACAAAAATCGTCGAACTGAAAGAAGATCCAAATGGCTGGTATGAATTTAAATCACAACAAACCATTAAATTAGCCGAACTTGATACTGTATTGATGCGTAAAGATCCTCCGTTTGATACAGAGTACATCTACGCCACCTACATTTTAGAGCGCGCAGAAGACGAAGGCACTTTAATCGTTAACAAACCGCAAAGCTTACGTGACTGTAATGAAAAGCTATTTACTGCATGGTTCCCAGAACTGACACCAACCACAATTGTTACGCGTAAAGCTGAGAAAATTAAAGCCTTCCGCGAGCAGCATGGTGATATGATCTTAAAACCACTTGATGGAATGGGTGGCGCTTCAATATTCCGAGTCAAAGAAGGTGATCCTAACGTCTCGGTTATCATTGAAACATTGACCAACCACGGTCAAAACTACTGCATGGCGCAAACCTTCGTGCCAGACATCAGTAATGGCGACAAACGTATTTTGGTAGTTGATGGTGAACCAATGCCTTACTGCCTTGCTCGTATCCCAGCGAAAGGTGAAACACGCGGTAACCTAGCTGCAGGTGGTCGTGGTGAAGCTCGTCCACTGAGCGAAACCGATATTAAAATTGCACAGACAATCGCTCCAACACTGAAAGAAAAAGGCTTAATTTTTGTAGGTCTTGACGTTATTGGCGACAAGCTAACTGAGATAAATGTGACAAGCCCAACCTGTATTCGTGAGATTGAGGCGGCATTTGATATCTCAATTACCGGTAAGTTGATGGATGCTATCGAGCGTCGTATCAACAAGTAATGTTTAATAGGGTAAGTCATTACCCTATTACTCGCGGAAGGGTTGGAGGCAGTATGAATCTTACAAATCATTTTTTAGTCGCCATGCCAAGTATGCAAGATCCTTACTTTAAGCACAGTGTCATTTATATCTGTGAACATAATGAAGAAGGGGCGATGGGGCTAATGATCAATGCGCCGATAGATATCACTGTCGGGGGCATGTTAAAGCAGGTCAACATCGAACCAAGTTATCCGCAGATCCAAGTGGATAGCCTGAAAATGCCGGTCTTAAATGGTGGACCGGTTGCAGAAGATCGCGGTTTTATCTTGCATCGCCCAAAAGATCATTATGAGTCGAGTATTCGTATGAGTGATGACCTTGCTGTTACCACTTCGAAGGATATTCTATCCGTATTGGGTACTGATGCTGAACCAAGTAGCTATCTGGTTGCCTTGGGCTATTCAGGGTGGGAACCCGGTCAGCTCGAACTGGAACTTTCAGAAAATTCATGGCTGACCATTGAAGCTGATCCTGAGGTTATCTTTAATACGCCAATCCATGATAAATGGAGCCAAGCGATTAAAAAACTCGGCATCGACCCGATACAGCTGTCTGGCTTGGCTGGACACGCGTAAACCGATCAAGAACATAATTATGACTTCAAGAACCATTATGGCTTTTGACTTTGGCACCAAAAGTATTGGCAGTGCCATTGGTCAAGAGGTAACAGGAACGGCTTCACCGTTGAAGGCTTTTAAGGCCAATGACGGCATCCCTAATTGGGATGACATAGAAAAATTGATCAAAGAGTGGCAGCCCAACTTACTCGTAGTTGGGCTGCCTACTGATCTGCATGGCAAAGCACTAGAAACCATCACGCCGAGAGCGAAAAAATTTGCTCAACGTCTACAAGGTCGTTATGGCTTACCAGTTGAAATGCACGATGAACGCCTGTCGACCAGAGAAGCTCGCGCCGACTTATTTGAGATGGGTGGCTACAAAGCGCTTAGTAAAGGAAATGTTGACTGCCAATCGGCGGTCGTCATATTAGAGAGTTGGTTTGAGGCGCAGTGGGGCGAATAATCGCACCACTCACCAATACCTAATCCCAAACTAGTTTTGGGATTTTTCTTTTTACAACAGCTAAAAGTTAATCCATATCAATCTGAACATTATCTAATGAGCCGGATCCATAACGGTCACCGCGTTTGGTTTTGAGCATCAAACGTAAATCATTGGCTGAATCGGCACTATGAAGTGCGTCTTGCTCGCTGATCTTGCCATCAATCACTAGTTGGTAAAGCGCTTGATCAAATGTCTGCATGCCTACCTGTTGTGATTTCCCCATAGTGGCTTTCAGTTCGTGCAGTTCACCGCGGCGGATCAAATCAGAAACGCGCGGACTGTTGAGTAGGATCTCAAACACACCATGTCGCCCTTGTCCGTTTTTATCGCGGATCAACTGCTGGCCAATCACCCCTTTCAGGTTCATTGAAAGATCAAACAAAAGCTGATCTTTTTGCTCTTGAGGAACCAAATGAAGAATTCGCTCTAACGCTTGGTTGGCATTATTAGCATGTAACGTTGCCATGCATAAATGGCCCGTTTCAGCAAAGGTCATCGCATACTGCATGGTTTCTCGAGAACGTATTTCGCCAATCAAAATCATGTCAGGCGCCTGTCGAAGTGAATTCTTCAGCGCCACCTCGTAGCTTTCGGTATCTAACCCAACTTCACGCTGCGTGACGATGCATCGTTGATGCTCATGCACAAACTCGATCGGATCTTCCACCGTTAAAATATGCCCGCTTCGATGCGTATTGCGATACCCCGTCATCGCAGCCATCGTGGTCGATTTACCCGACCCCGTAGCCCCAACGACCAGAACCAAACCACGCTTTGCAATCGACAGATCCTGTAAAACTCCCGGTAACTTTAGGTCATCAAAGGTTGGAATATTGGTTTCAATACGACGGATCACCGCTCCCGGTAATTCACGTTGAAAAAAGGCGCTGACACGAAAACGCCCAAAATCACGCACAATCGCAAAGTTAGCTTCATGAGTGTGCTTAAACTCTTCACGGCGTTCGCTATCCATCATTGCATCGAGCAAATCAATCACTTGTGGTGTGGTTAGCTTTTCACCTTGCGCTCTCAATTCGCCATCAACTCGAAACAAAATCGGAGCACCAACCGTAATATAAAGATCCGATGCTTTTTGATTTAACATGCCCTCAAGGCATTGATTTAATTCCATGGGTTGTCTCTTAGAACGGGGATGAGTTCAATTCTAACTTTGTTTGCACTTCTTCAGCGTCAACTATACCTTGAGCAATGAGCTGCTTCGCATTTTGTTCCATGGTTTGCATCCCATGAGCCGCTCCAGTCTGAATAATGGAAAACATCTGAGCAACTTTGTCTTCACGAATCAAGTTACGAATGGCAGGCGTCCCCAACATAATTTCATGACAAGCAACTCGGCCACCACCAATTCTTTTTAGCAGTTTTTGCGCAATCACCGCACGTAATGACTCTGACAGCATAGAACGCACCATCTCTTTATCGCTGCCGGGAAACACATCAATAATTCGATCAATGGTTTTCGCCGCAGAGCTAGTGTGCAAAGTGCCAAACACTAAGTGGCCAGTTTCCGCCGCAGTTAACGCTAAGCTAATGGTTTCTTGGTCACGTAATTCACCGACCAAAATAACGTCTGGGTCTTCACGCAGAGCCGAGCGCAAAGCCGCTTTGAAACTGTGTGTATCGCGGTGTACTTCTCGTTGATTGACCAAACATTTATTGTTGCTATGCACAAATTCAATCGGATCTTCAATCGTCAAAATATGCTTGTTATGATGAGTATTAATGTAGTCAACCATCGCCGCTAGCGTGGTTGACTTACCTGACCCTGTTGGTCCAGTCACCAGTACCAAACCCTTTTCGTAGTTGGCAATTTTGCTGAAAATATCTGGCGTTTGCAGCTCTTCTAATGTCGGAATTGTGGTTGGAATTGTACGAAAAACAGCAGAGCAGCCGCGAGATTGATGAAACGCGTTGACACGAAAACGTCCGACATCAGGTAACTCAAACGAAAAATCGACTTCCAATTTCTCTTCAAATTCACTACGTTGAGCATCGTTCATGATCTCAAAAATCAAACGATGTACATCTGCATGAGTAAAAGCTGGCACTCCAAGCTTTCTTACTTCACCATCTATACGTACCATAGGTGGAACACCTGCAGAAAGATGCAGATCTGACGCGTTGTGCTTTACACTAAAATCCAGTAGCTCAGCGATATCCATTTAATTTCCTTAGTAAAGTCAGGCTATGAGTAGTATTCAACAAAACATTGAACAGATCACTTCACAAATTGAAAGTGCACAACAAAAGTGTGGACGCGCTCTAGATAGAGTGCAACTTTTAGCAGTCAGTAAAACCAAACCTGTCGAAGCCATTCTAGCAGCTGCGCAAGCTGGGCAGACTGCATTCGGGGAAAATTACGTGCAAGAAGGGGTCGATAAGGTGCAATACTTTGCTGCACAGCATCCTGAATTGGCCCTCGAATGGCACTTTATTGGCCCGATTCAATCCAATAAATCACGCTTAGTCGCTGAAAATTTTAGCTGGGTACACACGGTAGATAGAAACAAAATTGCCCAACGTTTAAATGACCAACGCCCATCAAGCATACCGCCACTACAGGTGTTAATTCAGGTAAACACTAGCGGTGAAAGCTCAAAATCAGGCATTTCTGAACAAGAAATATTTGAACTGGCAGAGTTGATATCCTCTCTACCCAACCTCACGTTAAGAGGGTTAATGTCAATACCTGAAAATGTGACAGACCATGCTTCTCAACTGGCAGCATTCCAAAAACTAGCCATGTTAAAAGCACAATTGTCCGAACGTTTTGCAGGGTTAGATACGTTATCGATGGGCATGAGTGGTGACATGGAAGCCGCGATCGAAGCAGGCAGCACCATGGTACGAATCGGTACCGCTATTTTTGGCGCACGCGACTACAGTCAATCGTAACAAGCGCACCAATCACAAGTTAGGAATCTTTTAATGGAACACAAAAATATCGCTTTTATCGGTGCGGGAAATATGGCGAAAGCCATCATTGCAGGCTTGGTTGCTAGTGGTTATCCGGCGAATAAAATCACCGCGACTGCACCATCAGAGACTCGACGTAAGCCACTTGAAGCCGATTATGGTATTCAGACTACTAGCGATAACTTGAGTGCAGCGCAACAAGCCGATGTCGTCGTGCTGTCGGTGAAACCACAACTGATGGCTAGCGTTTGTGAACCATTACAAGTGATCGATTTTTCAAACAAATTGGTTATCTCGATTGCCGCAGGGGTTTCAATTTCACGCCTAAACGAGATGCTAGCCTGCGATTTGAACATCGTGCGCGTTATGCCGAACACACCATCATTGGTCAATCGTGGTATGAGTGGCTTATTTGCAGCACCACGAGTTTCTATGCAAGATAAAACTTTTACCGCTGAGTTGATGCAAGCGGTTGGCGAAGTATGTTGGGTAGAACAAGAGTCGGGTATTAACGGAGTAATCGCCGCTGCAGGTAGTGCGCCAGCCTATTTTTTCTTGTTTATGGAAGCGATGCAAACCGAAGCCATCGCACAAGGTTTTGACCAAGCGACCGCTCGTTTGTTGGTTCAGCAAGCCGCGCTAGGTGCCGCAGAAATGGTGGTAGCGAATCAAGATATTGAGCTATCCACACTGCGTGAACAAGTGACCTCCAAAGGTGGCACTACCGCAGAAGCCATTCGTACTTTTAATGACCACCAGCTGTCAGATATTGTGGCAAAAGCGATGCAAGCAGCCGTCGCACGTGCACAAGAGATGGAAAAACAGTTTTAATCCTAGTGTCGTTTCACTAAGCTATAGCGCAAACGACACACTACTCGTATTAAGGGCCATTTATGAATTCAATGAGTTTTTTGATATCCACCCTGTTTGATCTGTATATCATGGTTGTGATCTTACGTATCTGGCTTCAAGCAGCGCGTGCGGATTTCTATAACCCATTCTCACAATTTATCGTTAAATCAACACAACCAGTTGTGGGACCACTGCGCCGCGCAATCCCATCGATTGGCAGTCTTGATTTAGCCACCGTGCTGTTTGCTTATGTACTATGCGTCCTTAAATTCGTCGCATTGATCTTAATCGCCTCGGGCGGTTCAGTTAGCTTCAGTGTGGACTTTTTATTCCTAGGCTTACTATCTTTGATTAAAGCGGCGGGCGGTTTACTGTTTTGGGTATTGTTGATCCGCGCTATTTTGAGCTGGGTTAGCCAAGGCCGTAGTCCAATTGAATACGTTTTCCATCAATTGACAGAACCAATGCTGGCGCCTATTCGCCGTATTTTACCTGCAATGGGTGGCTTTGATTTAAGCGTATTAGTGCTCTTTATTGGCCTTCAATTTGCCAACTTCCTGATGGGCGATCTGATTGGCCCAGTGTGGCACCAGTTGTAATGTCAGTTGCCGCTTGGCAAGAGGGCGACGATTTAATTCTCAAGCTCTACATTCAACCTAAAGCAAGCCGCGATAGCATCGTCGGCTTGCATGGTGAGGAGCTGAAAGTCGCCATCACTGCACCTCCGGTCGATGGTAAAGCTAATGCACATTTAACTAAGTTTTTGGCCAAACAATTTAAAGTGGCTAAAAGTTTAATAGAGATTGAAAAGGGAGAATTGGGCCGTCACAAACAAGTCAGAGTCCATTCACCACAAGTGATACCAACACCTATTGAAGCCATCTTGTGATGGCTTTTTATTTAGTAAACCTGCATGCATAAGGAGCAAACCATGCGCAAATGGATTATCGCCCTACTGATGGCAGTCCTCTCACTGCCCACTCTAGCCGAGCAGTTTAAGACCATTAAAAACGTGGAAGTGCACTACTCCGCCTTTAATTCCACCTTTTTGACACCGCAAGTGGCGCGCAGCTACCAGCTCAAACGTAATGGCTATTCCGCAATTTTAAACATCAGCGTACTGGATAACTCATCATTAGGTAAACCTGCGGTCGAAGCGAAAATTACCGGTTACGCCAAAAACCTCATTGGTAATTTACGTGAGCTAGAATTTAAACAAGTAAAAGAGGGAGATGCAATCTACTACATTGCTCAATTCCCGATCACCAATGAAGAAAATTTGAGTTTCGATATTGATGTTAATACTGGCTTAAAAGGGGCTGGCAAACTTAAATTTTCCCAAAAATTTTATGTCGAAGAATAAAGAGAAACATTGAAGATGAAAAAAATAGTCTTAGCCACCGGCAACCAAGGCAAAGTGCGTGAAATGGCCGATCTCCTCTCTGATTTTGGCTTTGATGTGGTTGCGCAAAGCGAATTCAATGTGTCTGAAGTAGCCGAAACTGGCACCACTTTTATTGAAAATGCGATCATCAAAGCACGTCATGCCGCTAAAGAAACAGGCTTACCTGCGATCGCTGATGATTCAGGCTTAGAAGTTGATTACCTACAAGGTGCTCCGGGCATTTATTCGGCTCGCTACGCCGGTGAGAAAGCAAGCGACCAACAAAACTTAGAGAAACTATTAGCAGCAATGGATGGTGTGCCAGATGAACAACGCAACGCACGTTTTCATTGTGTTTTGGTTTTAATGCGCCACGAAAACGACCCAACACCTTTAGTTTGCCATGGCAAATGGGAAGGACGAATTCTCCATCAAGCACATGGCAGCAATGGTTTTGGCTATGACCCAATCTTCTTTGTACCGGAAGACAACTGTGCCTCAGCGGAACTAGATCCTGTGCGTAAAAAGCAGTTATCACATCGCGGCAAAGCACTGCAAAAGCTATTTCAAGCCATCAATGAGCAAAAATAATAATGCTGCAACCACCCGCACTTAGCTTGTATGTACACATCCCTTGGTGTGTACAAAAATGCCCATATTGTGACTTTAACTCACACGCGCTGAAACATGATATTCCCGAGCGTGAATACATTGATGCGCTACTGGAAGATCTCGATACCGACATCGCCAAATATCAACTGGCTGACACCCCTCGCCCACTGCATTCTATTTTTATTGGTGGTGGTACACCAAGCCTGTTTTCCGCACAAGGTATTGCCCGCTTATTGCAAGGCATTGAAGCACGAATCGCGTTTAAGCCTGATATTGAAATCACAATGGAAGCGAACCCTGGCACGGTAGAAGCCGAGCGCTTTGTCGGTTACCGACAAGCTGGTGTGACCCGAATATCGATTGGTGTACAAAGCTTTGAGCAACAAAAACTTGAGCGCCTAGGTCGTATCCATGGTCAGCAAGAAGCCGTCAATGCCGCCCACTTAGCTCATCAAATTGGGCTCAATAGCTTTAACCTTGACTTGATGCATGGTTTGCCGGATCAAAGCACTGAACAAGCACTAGCAGATTTAGACAAAGCGATAGAGCTTAACCCTCCGCACTTATCGTGGTATCAGCTAACCATTGAACCCAATACCATGTTCTACTTCAAACCACCGACACTACCTGACGATGATGCACTGTGGGATATTTTTGAATTAGGTCATCAAAAATTGGCGGCAGCTGGGTACGTACAATATGAAATTTCAGGCTACAGCAAGCCCGGCTATCAATGTCAGCACAACCTCAATTACTGGCGCTTTGGTGACTACCTCGGTATTGGCTGTGGTGCTCACGGTAAACTGAGTTTTGCTGATGGTCGAATTGTACGCACCACCAAGGTCAAACACCCTCGCGGCTATCTCAACTTACTTAAACCTTATCTGGATGGTGAAATGGAAGTGGCTGACAGTGATCGCCCATTCGAATTTTTCATGAACCGTTTTCGACTGATGGAGCCTTGCCCAAAACAGGATTTTGTCGAAACCACAGGCTTAAGTTTAGATGTCATCAAGCCGACCATTGATTGGGCACTGGCAGAGCAATATTTAAGTGAAAACGCGACACACTGGCAGATCACCGAGAAAGGAAAATTGTTCCTCAATGATTTGTTAGAAGCCTTTATGGCTGATGAAGAGTAACGCTAAGACGCCTCTTATAGAGGGGCGTCATTAATGTATAAAACGGTTTGCAAACGAAAACAATGTATTAAAAGATAGAGCGGCCAATGCGTTCTGCTAATAACTCTAATGCTTTTGTCCCAGCCAGAGAGTTTCCCGAAGGATCGAGCTCTGGAGACCATACAGCAATCGTCATTTCCCCCGGGACAATGGCAACAATACCACCGCCTACGCCAGACTTGCCCGGCATACCCACTCGATAAGCAAACTCTCCCGCTCCATCGTACAAACCACATGTGGCTAGTAGTGCATTAATTTGCTTGCTTTGAGTGGTCGTCACAATCGCTTCCCCCGTCTGTACCGAAACACCTTTATTGGCCAGGTAGCTAAAAGTTTTCGCCAACTGGACACAACTCATTTTCAGTGCACAAGCGTGAAAATAGTTATGAAGAACCGGAATAACCTCGTTGTGAAAATTACCAAAAGAGCGCATCAGGTAGGCTATCGCGGCATTACGGTCACTGTGCATCATTTCAGAGGCAGCCACCACTTTGTCGTACACGATACTCTCTTCACCGGATAGCTGGCGCACAAATTCAAGCAAACGTTGTCGAGGCGCAGACAAGCGACTATGCAGCATATCAGCTACCACTATTGCTCCCGCATTGATAAAAGGGTTACGAGGAATACCCTGTTCCATTTCAAGCTGAATCATCGAATTAAATGCTTGGCCTGAGGGCTCTTTGCCAACACGTATCCATAACTCTTCTGGCTTATACAACATCATCGCCAGTGTTAAACTCAGTGCTTTTGAAATCGATTGAATCGAAAAACCTTGGTCTGCATCTCCCGCTTTAATCACTTCGCCTTGGTTGGTATAAACCGCAATCGCCAGTTTTTGATTCGAAACTTTCGCCAACGCAGGAATATAATTGGCGACCTTGCCGTGACCGATAAGAGGGCGAACTTCATCCAAGATGTCCGTAAGTATTGCTTGTGTCGGTTTCATTGATGACCTTACCTTCGGTGAGAAATGTACTTTCTCTATTTTTATAATGGTGATGTTTTGTAGGGCGCTAAGGCCGAAAAAGCCAACATTACTATAATGTTGGCTTTTATTTAATCGTTTATTATAGCGAGCATGCTTAGCGGTAATGGATAACGACTAAACGCACTTCATTTGTAGTAGTGATACAAACACGCCTTATGCAATACGCTTGTATTTAATATCCCACACGCCATGACCTAAACGGTGGCCACGCGCTTCAAACTTGGTCAATGGTCGTTCATCTGGGCGAGGAATATAGTCACCATCGGTTGCAATATTGGTAAAACCTGGCGCTTGGTTCATTATCTCAATCATATGCTCAGCATAATTTTCCCAGTCTGTCGCCATATGGAAGATACCTTCTTCCATTTTTAGTTTTTGACGTACCATTTCAGCAAATTCTAACTGTACGATACGGCGTTTATGGTGGCGCTTTTTATGCCAAGGGTCTGGGAAGAACAGTTGCAAAGTATGCAGGCTGCTCGCTGGGATCATGTGCTCAAAAACTTCAACCGCATCATGACACATTACACGTAAGTTAGTGACACCCGCTTCGCGCGCAGAAGCTAAACACGCCCCAACACCAGGACTGTGTACTTCAATACCAAAGAAATTTTTCTCAGGTGCATTTTTAGCCATTTCAACTAATGAGGCACCCATACCAAAACCAATCTCCAACACTACTGGATTGTCATTGCCAAAAACAGCGCTCCAATCAAGTAATTGTGGCTGGTAATCAATACCCATTGTTGGCCAACATTCATTCATCGCAGCTTCTTGGCCTTTAGTTAATCGACCTTCACGACGAACAAAACTACGGATTCTGCGTAGGATCTTGCCTTCTTCGGTGTATTCGTTGGTGGTTACTTCACTCATTGATCTTGCCTGCACATTGATTAATCAAAGCGGGGATTATCCAAAGAATCATTCTCGGTGCAAGTGTTATCGAAATAAACTTGCTGGATAAACCCACACTGTTTGTCGGTTTTACAACTCATCATTTATGTGGTGCAATTTTGCCCCACTAAAACTATAAACTAAAGAGCACGTCGTGACACCTTTCGCTAAAGCCATTTTAAAATGGTATGACGCCTATGGGCGCAAACATTTACCATGGCAACAGAATAAAACCGCTTACAGCGTTTGGCTGTCTGAAATTATGTTGCAGCAAACCCAAGTAACCACGGTGATCCCCTATTTCGAACGCTTTATGCAACGTTTTCCAACCGTGGTTGACTTAGCCAACGCCGAGCAAGACGAAGTTTTGCATCTGTGGACAGGGCTTGGTTATTACGCGCGCGCACGTAACCTTCACAAAGCGGCTCAAATTGTTGCGAGTGAATATGGCGGAGAGTTTCCCCTTAATATAGAGCAAATGAATGCTCTACCGGGTATTGGCCGCTCTACAGCGGCTGCGGTACTCTCTTCGGTTTATAAGCAGCCACACGCTATTTTAGATGGCAATGTAAAACGCACATTAGCGCGCTGTTTTGCTGTAGAAGGCTGGCCGGGACAGAAAAAAGTCGAAAATTTATTGTGGCAATACGCCGAAACCAATACACCCAGTCAAGATGTCGATAGCTACAACCAAGCTATGATGGACATGGGATCCATGGTTTGTACTCGTAGTAAACCGAAGTGCACGCTCTGCCCTGTTGAATCCTTTTGTATCGCCAATAAACAGGGTAACCCTCTCGATTACCCGGGTAAAAAACCCAAAACAGAAAAACCAACCAAGCAAACTTGGTTCATCATGATCCATCATAATAATCAGGTTTGGTTAGAACAGCGTCCTCAAAGCGGTATTTGGGGGGGGTTATTTTGCTTTCCAGAAAACCCTAATAGCGCGATTGAAGATCAACTTGATCACAGGGCAATAAAAGAAAGTACCGTGCGTTCAATTCGTCCTTTGATCGCATTTCGTCATACTTTTAGCCACTACCACTTAGACATTACGCCAATATTGGTTGAACTGTCTCAACAACCCAATATCATCATGGAAGGAAGCAAAGGTCTTTGGTATAACTTATCGCAACCAGAACAAATCGGCTTAGCTGCCCCTGTAAAGCGGCTATTAGAAAGCCTTTCATTTGAAATTAACCCTTAAAAACTTAAGAGGAAGTCATTATGAGCCGCACTGTATTTTGTGCTCGACTAAATAAAGAAGCCGACGGTTTGGATTTTCAACTTTACCCTGGTGAATTGGGTAAACGTATTTTTGATAACATATCAAAAGAAGCATGGGCGCAATGGCAGCATAAACAAACCATGCTAATCAACGAGAAAAAACTCAATATGATGGATGCAGAACATCGTAAGTTGCTCGAAACCGAGATGACCAATTTCCTATTTGAAGGAAAAGAAGTTCACATTGAAGGCTATACGCCTCCAAGCCAATAAAAGTAACCTTATTTATTTCAAGGATAATCAATGACATCATAGTCAACGCTCTGATGTCATTTTTGTATTGGGAACCTAATGAGAAAGCTGACTTACTTTTTTATTGCAATGCTGCTGGCGGGTTGCAGCCGAGAATTCATAGAACGTATTTACAACGTCGACTATGAACCCACCAACCGCTTTGCGAAAAACCTAGCGCAATTACCCGGGCAGTTTGTCAAAGATACCGCAGCTTTAGATGCATTAATTAGCAGTTTCTCCGGTAACATCGAAAAACGCTGGGGTAGCAAAGAAATTAAAGTTGCAGGTAAAAGTAACTATGTAAAATACATCGATAATTACCTTAGCCGCTCTGAAGTTAACTTTTCTGATGGCACCATTATTGTCGAAACCGTATCCCCGACCGATCCCAAAAAGCATCTGCGTAATGCCATTATCACCACCTTATTGACGCCTGATGATCCTGCCCAAGTTGACCTTTTTTCATCACAAGATATTGAACTAAAAGGCCAGCCATTTTTGTACAACCAAGTTCTGGATCAAGACAAACAGCCAATTCAATGGTCTTGGCGTGCTAATCGATACGCTGATTATCTGATTGAAAATCAATTAAAAACGAAAAATGTAGATTTCAAAAAAGCCTATTACGTGCAAATTCCGATGGTGGTCGACCACGCATCAAAGCGTAGCTACAAGTACGCGGATATTGTGCATCGAGCATCAAAGAAATATGACATCCCAGAAGATCTGATCTACGCGATCATCAAAACAGAAAGTAGTTTTAACCCTTACGCCGTCAGTTGGGCCAATGCTTACGGCTTAATGCAAGTAGTACCTAAAACAGCAGGCCGAGATGTCTTTTCTTTGGTGAAAAAGAAACCAGGTGAACCTAGCCCTGAGTACCTATTTAACCCAGAAAATAATATTGATACTGGCACAGCCTATTTTTATATCCTCAAAAATCGCTACCTGAAGGACGTAAAGCACCCAGCATCTCTCGAATACAGTATGATTTCGGCTTATAACGGCGGCACTGGTGGAGTTCTCAACACCTTCAATAAAGACAGAAAACGGGCCATGAATAACTTAAATTCACTGCAACCCAACCAAGTTTACTGGGCGCTCACTAAAAAACATCCCAATTCAGAATCAAGAAGATACTTAGAAAAAGTAACAAAGTTTAAAAAGGAATTTAACACCAGTGGCTAGTAAAGGTGTTTTTGTCTAAATTCTCAGCAAATAAACAATTTTTTGAAAATATTTAAAAAAAGCAGTTGACGATTGAGAGGAAAATCCGTTTAATAGCGCTCCGTTGCCCGGATAGCTCAGTCGGTAGAGCAGAGGATTGAAAATCCTCGTGTCGGTGGTTCGATTCCGCCTCCGGGCACCACAAATTAAATTGTTGGTGCTTAACTTAAGTAACAGCAAGCAATAAATAAAGTGTGCCGACTTAGCTCAGTAGGTAGAGCAACTGACTTGTAATCAGTAGGTCACCAGTTCGACTCCGGTAGTCGGCACCATTTATTGCCTCGATAGCTCAGTCGGTAGAGCAGAGGATTGAAAATCCTCGTGTCGGTGGTTCGATTCCGCCTCGAGGCACCATTATTTGGAGCAAGTGTTTAATAAAGACATTTGCACAAGAATAATTCCCCCTTAGTTCAGTCGGTAGAACGGCGGACTGTTAATCCGTATGTCGCAAGTTCAAGTCTTGCAGGGGGAGCCACTTTAAAAGCCAAGTCGCAAGACTTGGCTTTTTTGTATCTATAGATTTCATCCCATCATATATCCACCATCCATATTATCGCCCCCCTTCATTGAATAGCGACAAAACAAACCCAAGTCGGTGATGATGTTTTTATACCCTTCTTACTTGAAGTTGTTTGGGTATAAGCGACTTAATATGATCGAAGAAAGTGGTGTACAACTTAGCCAGGTGGTTACTGAAAGTCACAATAGTACCCAAACTTTGACCTCACTCTCTAATGAACTCGAACTGTGGGTGAATAAATTCACCATAAAAAACTAGCACTCTGTATTACAGCAATAGCTCAACACACATCATCAAATTCAACAAAAGCATGTTTTCGACGTGCTTTTGTTTTTTCTCCTTTTAATTAAATGGCCTTATTTCATTATCAGATATCCATTTCCCTACATAATCCACTACCATTTATTAACCTAAATGGGCAAAAACGAGTCACTAAGTATAGAAAAGCAACAAACGACATTTTTTTTGCATTTTAGTGTTGACGTTAAATGCGAAAAACCTTTTAATACACCCCGTCGCCCGGATAGCTCAGTCGGTAGAGCAGAGGATTGAAAATCCTCGTGTCGGTGGTTCGATTCCGCCTCCGGGCACCACAGTTTCTAAATTGTTGGTGCTAAGCACAGACAATAAAATTAAAGAAAATATGTGCCGACTTAGCTCAGTAGGTAGAGCAACTGACTTGTAATCAGTAGGTCACCAGTTCGACTCCGGTAGTCGGCACCATTCTTTAAAACCTGCTCCCCCTTAGTTCAGTCGGTAGAACGGCGGACTGTTAATCCGTATGTCGCAAGTTCAAGTCTTGCAGGGGGAGCCACTTTTCATCAATGAGCCATAGCTTATTGATTCGGAGCCGACTTAGCTCAGTAGGTAGAGCAACTGACTTGTAATCAGTAGGTCACCAGTTCGATTCCGGTAGTCGGCACCATCCTCTTGATGAGAGATAAAAGCATCAATTCCCCCTTAGTTCAGTCGGTAGAACGGCGGACTGTTAATCCGTATGTCGCAAGTTCAAGTCTTGCAGGGGGAGCCACCTTTCAAAGCCAAGTCGAATGACTTGGCTTTTTTCATATCTGAATCATAAAAAAGAGCCAGTATCGACTGGCTCTTAAATCTACGACTCAAACCGAGTTTATACCAATTGTAATAAATAACTGGTCATCCTAGCTTGTTAAAACACTCGCTAACTGCGTTAGAATTTTGATTACAAAACAACGGTTACCGAAAAATCTCGCCTTGTTATCAAGCATTTTCCTTACGCTATTTCTGAACACTTACGTAATTGGTACTATTTGAAGCCTTTCACTTTTTTGATTAGGTCATAAGCATTTTGGATTTGTTGTGATTTTTCTTTCGCAACATTCATCATTTCTGGTGGTAAGCCTTTGGCCATTAGTTTATCTGGATGGTGCTCGTTCATCAGCTTGCGATAGGCTCGCTTAATTTCTTTGGAATCCGCAGTGTCGTCCACCCCCAAAACATCATAAGCGTCTGACAAGCGATCGCCTTGTGAAGCTTGCTGCCATGAACCTGATTGTTGCTGCCCTTGGTGTCCACCAAAACTACCACCATTTTGTTGAAAGCGGAAAGCCGCTTCTTGCATACGTAAACGTTGCTCTAATTGTGCTGAAGAAAAGCCCAAACCATTGGCTATTTTGTGCAGTACACTACGTTCACTCGGATGCAGAGAACCATCAGCAAACGCTGCGGATATTTGCAGTTCAAGGAAAAACTGCATCAAATCAAAACGGCCACCGGTTGATAAGCGCACTCGCTCAAGTACCTCATCAAGAGGAAAGTGTGGCTCTTTACCATCACGAAATGCTGCTTGTGCTGCGGCTCTTTGCTCACCATGCAGATTCATTCGTTCCATCATCGTTGTGGCGAGTTGAATCTCTTCTTTGGTTACCTGCCCTTTGGCTTTGGCTACATGCCCCATTACCGCAAATGCAGCTTTGAAAAACTCTTCTTGTCGCTCACTTTGGCTTGGACCAGAGCCAAATGCGCCAGTTTTAAAACCCGCTTGATTTAAGCGGCGAGCCTTATCAAATTGATGCCCGAGGAATAAACCAAACACTGCGCCAAACGGCCCGCCAAACAAGAAGCCAAAAAAAGCGCCAAGAATTTTGCCAAAAATATGCATTATGTGCTCTCAATCTATGAATTTTTTAGTAGTGAAGCTGTCTGATAGTGCCTGGAGCTTCAATTTCCTTTATGATAGGAAACGTTTTATTTAACATTCGGCCATTCACATTCCGAATCAATCAAGTTCAACAGGATAGTACAACTCGATGTCATGTTTTTCCCGCACCATACTAGCCGCTTCAATCAGCGCAGCTCTTTTTGTGCCACCGACTCAAGCAGAAGCTATGTTAGACGATAGTGTGCAGGAACTGCCCGCTATAGATCAATGTTTGATCAACGAACCCGAAGCTGAAGGCGCTAATGAGCAGCCTATCAATGTTGAAGCCGATACGCTAGAAGCAGTGAATGGCGAACGCGCAAACTACAAAGGTAACGTGGTCGTCGTTCAAGGCAAAAAACGTATTTTGGCAGATACAGTGACTCTTCACCAAAAAGAAAACATTGTGGTTGCTGAAGGCAATGTAAACTTTAGTGATGGCGAAGTAAAAACCGTTTCAGACAAAGCGACCAATGATCTTAATACCGACTTAATGACGCTAGAAAACACAAAATATCAGTTTTTGTGTGAACCAGGACGCGGTGAAGCGGTTTATGTTTCAAAAACAGGCAAAGCGATTTATGAAATTGAAGATGGTTCGATTACCTCTTGCCCCGAAGGCGATAACGCTTGGCGTTTGAAAGCATCGAGCATCGATATTGACCAGAACGAAGAACAAGCGACGTTCTACAACCCTCGTTTTGAAATTCAAAATGTACCGGTTTTTTACCTACCGTTTTTAACCGTACCGATTGGTGATACTCGTAAGACTGGTTTTTTGTACCCAACGATATCTTATGGCTCTAGTGATGGTTTTGAGGCTGAAGTACCTATCTACTGGAATTTGGCACCAAACTACGACCTAGAAACCACGTTTAAATACATGCAAGAACGTGGCACACAGTTAAACAGCAAATTTCGTTATCTGAGTGACTTCGGTAGCGGTAGCATTAAATCCGAATATTTACCTGACGATAAAAAATACACTGAACAAGGAAACCGTTGGGGCTTCCAATATGAACATAGCGGTATTTTCAACCAGATATGGAAATTTGATATTGATTACTCTCGCGTCAGTGACATTAGCTACTTTTCCGATGTAGATTCTGACATTGGTAACCGTGAAGATGGGCAGTTAATTCAAGAAGGTCAAGCTACCTATCGCTCTGATAATTGGGATTCATCAATACTGGTTCGTGATTTTCAATTACTCACTGAAGATAAAACAAATACCAATCAACCATACCGTTTAATACCACAGCTTGCGTTTAACTATTACGCACCAGAGCTGCTGCCCTATATGGACTTCGACTTAATCAGTCATATATCACGCTTTGAAACCAATGCAACAGGCAAACCCGCTGCAACACGGGTACATATAGAACCCGGCATTACTATCCCTATCGCTAATACCTGGGGGACCTGGACTACCGAAGCCCGATTGTTAGGGACTTATTACCAACAAGATCTCGATGGTGTTACAGCAAGTGAATACCAAGATCTTGAAGAAAGCGTCACTCGCGTTATACCTGAATTTCGCTCTCATGCCGGAATTGTCCTAGAAAGAAATACCGCAATCTTCGAGGACTACACACAAACTCTCGAACCACAACTCCAGTACTTGTATGTACCGAAAGAAAATCAAAAGAACATTGCTAAATACGATACAACGCTGCTGCAAACCGATTACTATGGGCTTTTCCGCAGCCGCAAATACAGTGGTGTTGATGAAATAGCAGCAGCAAACCAATTTAGCTACGGCGCATCAACCCGCTTCTTTGATGAGCAATATAAAGAACGTTTGAACATCTCTTTTGGTCAAATTCTATACCTTAGCAAAAGCAACCGACTGGATAACAGTAATAACAAAGAGGTTAAATCCAACTACTCCGCTTGGGCGGTAGAAATGGACTTCAACTATGACGATTACCTTTTCTACCACGGTGGCGTTCAGTACGACATTGATACAAGTGCGATGCAACTCGCCAACAGCACCTTAGAGTATCGTGCTGGCTCTGGATATATTCAAACTAACTATCGTTATGTAACGAAAGAGTATATCGAAAACACCGTCGGTGATAGCGTTCCGGTAAATTCAATCACTGTCGATGGCATTTCACAGGCTGGTTTATTAGGCGGTTACCAGATTAATCGTAAATGGAATGTGAGCGGTCAGTACTTCTACGATTTAACGACCGATGAAAGCTTGGAGTGGCTGGCGAACTTAAGCTATACCTCTGATTGTTGGTATATCGGCTTTACCTATAGCAATCAGTTAAGACGTTGGAATGGTAACTTTATCACTGACCCGGATGCTGACCCAGTTTATGAAAATAACTTTAGCCTAAACTTCGGCATTGTCGGCTTTGGTACCACCATTGGTGCAGGTTCAGGTTTAGCTGGAGTTGATAACGCTGGTAATGCTTTAGGTTATGGTCGCCCATTTACTCTAAGTAACTAATTTATTTGGCCTATGCTATCACGTAGGCTTTTTCTCATCTTTGATAGGACTGCAAATGAAATTGTGGAAACACACCCTTATTGGCTTAGTTGCAACATTAAATATTGCAACCGCTTCAGCGACTCCCGTTGAGCTTGATCGCGTTGCCGTTATCGTCAATAGCGGCGTTATTTTGCAAAGCGATATTAATAGCGCCATAAAAACCCTGCACATCAATGCTAAGAAAAATAACCAAGCACTTCCTGATGAAAAGGTCCTGCGCGAACAAGTGATAGAAAAACTGATTATCGATACCGTTCAGCAACAAGAAGCTGAGCGTATTGGAGTGCGGATCGATGATAATCGCCTTAATGAAGCCATCAATGAAATTGCTAAAAATAACAACCAAACGATTGACGAACTGACTACTTCTGTTGCCGCTGAAAATTTAACTTACGCAGAATTTCGCGAACAAGTGCGCAAAGAAATTGCGGCTAGTGAAGCTCGCAATGCTCTTGTGCGCCGTCGAGTCAATATCCTCCCTGCTGAAGTCGATAACCTAGCCGATATCCTTGCCCAGGAAACCAATGCGACCGTTCAGTATAAAATTGGTCATATCCAGCTACGTTTTAGTGATGACCAAAATAAAACCGTTGTTGAGAAACAAGCCAAAGAATTAGCTGAAAAACTAAACCAAGGTGCTGATTTTAGTACCATGGCTTATACCTACTCTAAAGGTCCAAAGGCACTACAAGGTGGTGATTGGGGTTGGATGCGTAAAGAAGAAATGCCAACCATCTTTGCCGATCAAATCAAAATGCAAAATAAGGGTACTATTATTGGTCCATTTCGTAGTGGTGTTGGCTTCCATATTTTAAAAATCGAAGATGTGAAAGGCTTAGAAACGGTTGCGGTAACCGAAGTAAATGCACGCCATATTCTGATAAAACCAACGGTTATTTTAAATGATGATGGAGTTAAAAAAGAGCTAAATGACTTCATCCGACGCATTAATGCAGGTGAAGCAACCTTTGCCGAACTCGCTCAACAATACAGCCAAGACCCTGGTTCAGCTGCGCAAAATGGTGAATTAGGCTACCAAACACCTGACTTATACGTTCCAGAATTCAAACACCAAGTTGAAATCTTGCCAGTTGGTCAAATCAGCGAGCCCTTTAAAACCGTGCATGGCTGGCACATTGTTGAAGTACTTGATCGCCGTGAAGTTGACCGTACCGATTCTGCAATTAAAAATAAAGCCTATCGTATTCTTTTTAATCGCAAATTTAATGAAGAAGCAAGTGCTTGGCTGCAAGAAATGCGCGCCAGTGCCTTTGTGGAAATCTTAAAGGATGAGCAAGATGACAATTAAGCGCATTGTTGTCACGGCTGGTGAGCCAGCAGGTATTGGTCCAGATTTAGTACTGGCGCTATCTAAAGAAAATTGGGCACATCAACTCATTGTGTGCGCTGATAAAACTTTACTCGAACAACGCGCACAGCAACTTGGTATTAATGTAAAACTTGAAGATTATGACTCAAGTGCGGAGCCTACCCCCCAACAAGCGGGGTCATTAGTTGTGGATCACATTCCTCTCGCAACCCTCGTTGTCGCGGGGAAGCTTGATGAAGCAAACGGTCATTATGTATTAAACACATTAGAAAGAGCCGCTTTAGGCTGTATGAATGATGAATTTGATGCTATTGTCACCGGCCCTGTCCATAAAGGGGTGATCAACCGTGCTGGCGTTGCTTTTAGTGGCCACACCGAGTTTTTTGCTGAGAAGTCAAATACACCATTAGTCGTGATGATGCTTGCAACTGAAGGATTAAGAGTGGCATTGGTGACGACTCACATCCCACTTGCGTATGTATCCAAAGCGGTTACGGAAGATCGGTTAGAAAAAATCATTGCGATCCTACATAAGGATCTGTTGGAAAAATTTGCCATCACAGAACCGACGATTTATGTGTGTGGATTAAATCCTCATGCAGGAGAAGATGGCTGCCTAGGTCGTGAAGAGATTGAAACCATCACGCCGACACTAGAAAAGATTCGTCAACAAGATGGCATTAATTTGATAGGCCCACTACCAGCCGACACCATCTTTAACGACAAATACTTGCAAGATGCCGACGCTGTTTTAGGCATGTATCACGACCAAGTTTTACCCGTATTAAAATACAAAGGTTTTGGTCGTTCAGTAAATATTACTCTTGGTCTACCCTTTATAAGAACATCGGTCGATCATGGCACCGCGCTCGAATTAGCAGGGAAAGGGGTTGCGGATACAGGGAGCTTTAGAACAGCACTCGCCTACGCAATTGACTTGGTAGAAAAGAAACCTAATTAATTTCGAGAAAACTATGAGAAATGATGTCCACTTAGGACACAAAGCGCGTAAACGTTTTGGTCAAAACTTCCTAAACGATCCATACATTATTGATGGTATTGTCTCTGCGATTAATCCACTACCAGGGCAAAACCTGGTTGAGATTGGTCCTGGTCTTGGTGCCATCACTGAACCTGTAGGCCGTGAAGTCGATAAATTTACGGTCATAGAGCTGGACCGTGACTTGGCTGAACGTCTCCGTAACCACCCTGAATTATCAAGTAAATTGACGATTCATGAAGGCGATGCCATGCGTTTCGACTTCACTCAATTAGTGAAGCCAAATAATAAACTGCGTATTTTTGGCAACTTGCCGTATAACATTTCAACACCGCTAATGTTCCACTTATTTGAATTTCATAAAGACATTCAAGACATGCACTTCATGTTACAAAAAGAAGTGGTTAATCGTTTAGCTGCGGGCCCTGGTAGCAAGGCATACGGCCGTCTAACCGTTATGGCTCAGTATTTCTGTAAAGTAATACCGGTATTAGAAGTACCACCTACTGCATTTGTACCGCCACCAAAAGTAGATTCAGCCGTTGTACGTTTAGTGCCTTATGAAGTCCTACCGCATCCAACAACCAATATGAAGTGGTTGGAACGAGTGTGTCGTGATGGCTTTAACCAACGTCGTAAGACGGTACGTAACTGCTACAAAGGTTTAATTGAAGCGGAAACGTTAGAAGAACTTGGTGTTAACCCTGCTTTACGCCCAGAAAACCTAACACTTGAACAGTTTGTTGCTATGGCAAACTGGTTAGACGCTAATCACGCCTAATGACGATTGAGCGATATACTTTCAATGTCTATCGCTCATCTATCAAAACAAGGAGTTAACATGGACGTATCTCAACCTTGTATCAAAATCCAAGTCCAAACTAAATACATTGCCGAACAGTCAAGTCCTGAATTACATCGCTATATATTCGCTTACCTCATCACCATCACCAACTTAAGTAAACAGCAAGTTCAACTTATGAGCCGCCGCTGGCTTATCACTGACTCTAATGGTAAGCAAATGTCGATTGAAGGCGATGGCGTCGTTGGAGAGCAACCAATTATCCAAGCCAATGATGAATACTCCTATCACAGTGGAACGGCTTTAGAGACACCTGTCGGTGTTATGCAAGGTCACTATGTCATGCTTGATCAAGATCAGAATGAATTTATCGTAGAGATAGCCCCTTTTCGTCTCGCGATCCCCAACGTTTTAAATTAATGAGGTACTTGTGGCGAATTATATCGTCGGTGATATTCAAGGCTGTTTTGATGAACTTCAGCATCTGCTTGCTACCGTAAAATTTCAACCACAACATGATACGCTTTGGCTAGCGGGTGACTTAGTCGCACGGGGGCCAAAATCATTAGAAACATTACGCTTTGTAAAAGCGCTAGGTAATTCAGCGCGCGTCGTGTTAGGTAACCATGATCTTCACTTACTCGCGGTATCTATTGGGATTCATCCGGCCAAATCTCGAGATAAAACACTACCGATCCTTCAAGCTCATGACGCTGACGAACTATTAGAGTGGCTACGCCATCAACCACTTATGGCTGAACATCCCGAGTTTGTGATGTGTCATGCCGGTATTTCGCCGCAGTGGGATCTCAATACAGCACGTGAGGCAGCAAAAGAAGTCGCCGCGGTTTTGCAAGGTGAAAACTGGCGCTGGTTGATAGAGCAGATGTATAGCAACACTCCCGATATCTGGAGTCACAAGCTGCAAGGTATCGAGCGTTATCGCTACATCATCAATGCTTATACCCGCATGCGATTTTGTTTTACGGATGGAAGGCTAGACATGGCGTGTAAGCTGCCGCCACAACAAGTTAGCGATGACGCACTCGTGCCTTGGTTTGATGTTCCTCAGCGAATTCCATTAGATAAAACCGTCGTATTTGGTCACTGGGCCGCATTGGAAGGCTACCGCAGTCAATACTGCATTGGATTGGATACTGGCTGTGTATGGGGAGGAACTCTGACCATGCTACGTTGGGAAGATCAACAATATTTCATTCAACCAGCTTTAGCACACAAAAACTAACGGATTAGAACATCCGGATCAGCGTTTAATGGTGATCCGGAATCTGTTATTTCTTATCGAAAATCACAAACTGCATGTTGTGTGCATTTTTTTCATCCGCTTGATACGCTTCACGATGCACTTCCTGCCACTCACTTCCCCATTCAGGAAATTGGGTATCACCCTCAACATTTAAGTCAATAAAGGTGAGGTATAGCTTATTGGCTTTTGGCATACAGGCTTGATAGATAGAACCCCCACCAATGATCATCACTTCATCCACATCACCCGCAACCTTGATTGCTTCATCTATAGAAGGCGCAACACAGACTCCTTCAATCATCAGAGAAGCATCACGGCTGATCACGATATTATGGCGACCAGGTAGAGGACGACCAATCGACTCATAGGTTTTACGCCCCATGATCACAGGTTTACCTAAAGTACAGCGCTTAAACCACGCAAAATCAGCAGGTAAATGCCATGGCATTTGATTATCTTTACCAATAACTCGCTTGTCTGCCATCGCGGCAATCATACTGATGATCATAAAATAAGATCCTAGAGTGGAATGAGAGAAAACGATATTCCGCTTTCAATGTTCTAAACAATGGGTTTACGGCGATAGAATAGCAAGCCTGGTACCGCGAGACCAACCGCTAAGCCGGCAATAATAAACATTGCCTTCAGAAAATTAGCCATCAGCGTCGAAAACAGTTCAGGGGTGAAGCCAAGATGGTTAATTTCAACCATGGCGATCATTGCTTTAAAAGCAAAGACACCAGGTACCATCGGGATTAACGCCGCCACAGTGAACACTTTGGGGTGTGCCAAAAATTTATGCGACCAATTAACGCCGACCATTCCAACAATGGTTGCGGCGAAAAAAGTCGCCCACTCAATTGGAATACCAAATTGCATCATCAAATAACGCGAGCCATGACCAATCGCACCACCTAAAGCACAGTACTTAAGCGCAGGTACGGGCACATTGAATACCAAAGCAAAACCCACCGCAGGAATCGCTGCAAAAAACATATCATTAGCTAAGCCAATCAATAAATTCATCCAATCCATGTTACCACCCCCACACGCCAGTCAGACTCATCGCAGCCACAATCCCAAGACTAGTTGCCAAGGTGAGTAAGCTGGCCATGACAAAACGGGCAATGCCCATATTGATGTAGCCTTTGAGCATATCAGCAACCGCATTAATCAATGGAAAACCAGGCACTAACATCAATACCGAAGAAGCCATGACAATGGTCGGCTTATTACCTAATTGGTAAATGACCGCTTGAGTAGAAATGGTAGACGTAACAAATGCTGTGACCGCAAAGTTGACGAGCGGATTAAAGTGGCGATGGCCTATTTCTTGGCGAACGATCATGCCTACAGCAGAAGCAATGAAAGTCATTGCAAATACGGTCCAATCTCCGCCAGCCAAACGAGCGAATGCCGCACATGAAAGACCGATCATCACCACCACTAACCAACGATTATAGCGCTCTGGACTTATTTGATTGAGTTTCTTCTGTGCAAGAGAATAGTCTAAAATTCCTTTCTCCATCATGATACAAATGCGCTGCACTTGAGTCACAACTCGCATGTTGATACCACGATCAGGGCAACGACGAGCGGTCGTAATGCAGTGGCTATCATAAACGGTAGTCAATACTAACGAACTGGCGGAAAGTGATACTTCCACTTCACTCATTCCACAGGCTGCGCCCATTCGACGCATAATATCACCCACTAAAGTGCTTTCAGCACCATGCGCTAATAACATCTGCCCTGCTTGGGCGACTAATCGAGAAACCGATCTCTGTTTGGATGCCATGATTCCTTTCCTAACGTCCTAAAAGTGCAACATTTTGCACGAAAATAAGTATCTGAAATTTGATTTAGACACAAAAAAGCCGCAATTGCTATTGCGGCTCAATACTTTGGACAAAATTAATCACGAACATAGATAACGTGACCGTCATCTTCTTCGTCATCCCAATCGTCCCAATCATCATCGTCATCTTCAGTAATAACGTTCTGACCACTCATTGCATCTTTATGGTAATCATCCCACATGAAGTCAACTTTTTGCGCTTCGCTTAGCTCTTCTTTTTCACGAGGTAATGTTTCCATAAAGTCAGCCAGCTCACGGCATAACTCCGCGGTGCCTTTCTTATTCACAGCCGAAATTTTGAAGTATTTACCTTCCCAAGCCAATGCTTCCAAGATCTCTTGGATCTTTTCATCCGCTTCTTCTTCCAGCATAAGATCAACTTTGTTGAACACTAACCAACGTGGTTTTTGTGCTACTTTCTCGCTGTATTGCTCGAGCTCATCAATGATGGTTAGTGCATTTTGCGCCGGATCACTTTGATCAATCGGCATGATGTCGATCATATGCAGCAACACGCGACAACGCTCTAGGTGTTTTAAGAAGCGGATACCCAAGCCAGCACCATCCGCAGCGCCTTCGATCAAGCCTGGAATATCGGCAACCACAAAGCTCTTCTCAGGGACAACACTCACCACGCCTAAGCTTGGGATTAAGGTTGTAAATGGATAATCGGCAACTTTCGGTTTTGCAGCAGAAACAGAGCGAATGAACGTCGACTTACCCGCATTAGGTAAACCAAGCATACCGACATCAGCAAGCAGCAATAGCTCAAGACGCAACTCACGGACTTCACCTTTAGTACCCATTGTCTTTTGACGTGGAGCACGGTTAACCGAGGACTTAAAGCGAGTGTTTCCTAGACCGTGCCAACCGCCTTTTGCGACCATGACAGTTTTGCCATGCTCAGCAACTTCACCAACCACTTCATTGGTATGGATATCAACCGCACGCGTACCGACAGGGACTTTTAGCGTAATGTCCTTACCGCGTTTACCAGTACAGTTACCACCACTACCATTTTTACCACGCTCAGCTGCGTAGAAACGCTGGAATCGGTAGTCAATTAGAGTATTAAGGTTTTCGTCAGCTTGAATGTAGACGTCACCACCATCACCGCCATCGCCACCGTCAGGGCCACCTTTCGCCACGAATTTTTCACGCCAAAAGCTAACGACACCGTTACCGCCATCGCCCGCTTCGACTTTAATTACCGCTTCATCAACGAATTTCATTTGTTACTCCGCACTATTTGCGCTGCGATATCACTGTTACACAATGATATAAATTCTAGCAGATACAGACTCAGAATCGACCTTGGTCATCCTTTGTTTCACCTGCAATTGGAACACATAAGGAGAAACTCTAGCGATTAGAGTGTCTTCTTTTCTGTTCGACTGATAAATAAAAAACCCCACCGTAACGGCAGGGCTTTTGAATTCAGCTAGGTATTAAACTTATTCAGCTTCGATGCTAACAAATTTACGGTTTTTAGAACCTTTGACCTCAAACTTCACTTTACCTTCGGTAAGAGCGAAAAGAGTATGGTCTTTACCAATACCAACGTTAGTGCCTGCGTGGAACTTAGTACCACGTTGACGAACGATGATGTTACCTGCAAGAACAGATTCACCACCGAAACGCTTAACACCAAGACGTTTGCTTTCTGAATCGCGGCCGTTACGAGTAGAACCGCCAGCTTTTTTGTGTGCCATTGTTAAACTCTCCTAAATTACTTAAGCGTTGATGCCAGTGATTTTCACTTCAGTGAACCACTGACGGTGGCCTTGCTGCTTACGAGAGTGTTTACGACGACGGAACTTAACGATTTTAACTTTATCGCCACGACCGTGTTGTACTACTTCAGCAGTAATTTTACCGCCTTCAACAAGAGGTGCACCAACAGTGATAACCTCACCGTTAGCAACTAGAAGAACTTTATCAAATTCAACAGTTGCACCAGTTTCAACGTCTAATTTCTCTAAACGAAGAGTTTGACCTTCGCTTACACGGTGTTGTTTACCACCAGATTGGAAAACAGCGTACATATTTTACTCCGCTCTTTCCGCACAGCCGTATGCTTTTTATTTGAGCAATTTGGGTGTGCGCTAAACTAATCATCAATAGGGCGCAGATTCTACGCGAATGAGTACCCTAAGACAAGCCATATTTTGAAAAAATTGGCGAAAAGCTAATCGCCAATGAAAAGTGCCGCAATCATGCCTTTAAGCCATGTATTAATCAACGTTTTTTAGTGTATTATTCGAGAATTATAGAAGAACAAAATACCTTATAGGTTCTAACTTCAGCCGGATCAATCATGGATTTTAACGCTATCCAAACACTTACTGCCAACGACATGGCAAAAGTGAATGAAACAATTCAAGCTCAGCTCAACTCTGATGTATCTTTAATCAACCAATTAGGGTTTTATATTGTCAGTGGCGGAGGTAAACGCCTGCGCCCTCTGCTGGCTATCTTGTCAGCTCGCGCTCTCGGTTATCAGGGAGAGGCGCACACGACCGCAGCCGCATTTATCGAATTTATTCATACTGCGACCTTGTTGCACGATGATGTCGTCGATGAGTCTGACATGCGTCGTGGCAAAGCAACTGCCAATGCCGCATTTGGTAATGCCGCCAGCGTGTTGGTCGGAGACTTCATCTACACCCGTTCATTCCAAATGATGACTAAGTTAGGATCATTAAGGATCCTCGAGTTAATGAGCGATGCTGTAAACGTCATTGCGGAAGGTGAAGTTCAGCAGTTAATGAACTGTAATGATCCTGACACCACCGAAGAAAGTTATATGCAGGTGATCTACTCAAAAACGGCACGTTTATTTGAAGCGGCAACTCAAATTGGCGCTATCTTAAACGATGCCCCTCAAGAGATCGAAACAGCTTTACAAAATTACGGCAAATACCTCGGCACCGCTTTCCAGCTCATTGATGACGTGATGGATTACACCTCTGATGGAAAAGAGATGGGCAAGAACGTTGGTGATGATCTAGCGGAAGGTAAACCCACTTTACCACTGCTGTATGCCATGCAAAATGGTACACCAGAACAAGCCAGTATGATCCGCGAGGCAATTGAAAAATCGAATGGCATGGAGCGTTTAGATGAAATTCTAGCGGTCATGAAGCAGACAGGTTCGTTAGAATATACAACGCAAAAAGCGCAACAAGAAGCCGATAAAGCGATCGCTGAACTTGCTGTAATTACTGATAGCGATTACAAACAGGCGTTGATTACACTGGCTCATATGGCAGTGAACCGCACTAAGTAACCGATGATGATGGCTCGATATAACTTGCGATTTGTTCTTCTATTTTATCCGCAAGTAATCAAGCATTAGACAAACAGAGATGAAGAGCCTTGTTATCAAGGCTCTTCATCATTCTAGTAAGCCTTAAGCTACAACCCACCTTGCCAAATCATCCCACAAGCAACAACAGCAACAACGGTCAAAGCACACGCGCCAAACTTCTCTCTCCCTTGGAATGGATGAATGCCCTGCTCTCGTTTAGCTTTGATGTAGAAATAAAGCCCTGGCAGATACAGCAATGCAGAGAGCATCAAATAATGCAAACCAGAAGCGTACAGCAACCACACCCCATAAATCGTCGCCGACAAACCAATGATGAGTAACTTGCCACGATTTTTCTGTTCAATCGCCAGCTTAAGCGTGAATGCACCGACCAAAAAATATGGCACTAAGATCATTTCAGATGCAAAGATCAACAATGTGTCATAGGTACTACCTGCATACATCACTAAAATCAATGAACACTGGATACAAATATTGGTTAACGTCAACGCCTTAACCGGGCTGCCCGCTGCATTTTGTTTAGCGTAAATTGCTGGAAACACTTTATCTTTTGCGCATAAAAATGGTGCTTCGGATGCCAGTACTGTCCAGCTTAAAAATGCCCCACAAACAGAAATAATAAGACCGATACCAATGATGTACTCGCCCCACGGGCCAATAATCATGGTCAGTACTTTTGCCATTGATGGATTCTGATATTGCGCCAGTTCTACCGGCTTGATAACACCCATTGACAGCAACGTCACCAGCACATATATCGTCAGAGCTGTCAACAAACCGAGAATGGTCGCTTTGCCAATATCAGCACGATGACGAGCTCGACTAGACACGACGACAGCACCTTCAATACCAATGAACACCCACACGGTAATCAACATTGTGCTTTTGATTTGGGTAAGCAGATCGTGTTCGCTGCCAAAATGAAGCCCAGTAAAATCTAGCGTAAATTTATCCCAACTAAAGGCAAATGCAGCGCAAAGAATAAACAGAACTAAAGGTACCATTTTCGCGAAGGTAGTAATGAGGTTAATAAACGCTGCGGTTTGCACTCCCCTTAACACCAGTAAATGCACAAGCCAGAGTAATACCGAAGCACTAGCAATAGAAACCCAAGTATTTCCTGGTCCGAAAATGACGCTATCAGGGCTATCAAAAAACATCCCCAACGTGCTAAAAACGATGACTAGATAAGAAACATTGGCGACCATGGCACTAAACCAATAACCCCAGGCAGAACAAAAACCTGCAAAGTCTCCAAAACCCTCTCTGGCGAAACCAAACACACCGCTATTGATGTGCGGCTTATGGATCGCTAGTTGTTGGAAAGAAAGCGCAAGAAAGATCATCCCTATACCAGTGATCCCCCATCCAATCATGACGGCTAAAGGGCTAGCCACAGAGGCCATATTTTGCGGCAGGCTAAATACACCAGCACCAATCATTGAGCCAATGACAAGCGCTGTGAGTGAGCCTAAACCGAGTTTATTATCCATGGTGATGTTCCTGTGAGTATCTACACATACGAGGAAGAAGGCGCTATTTTAGAGAACAATATGATAAGACATAGCCCTTAAGTGATCTTTATCACCTAGATAGTGATAAAGATGGCAACTTCATTGCCGAGGATCAAAAAGATAGTAAGTTCATCATCAAAATAACAGTGAAAACAGTAAAAAACTCCGCATTTTACACACAGAAAAGCGTCTTAATATAAAAAGTTGCATTTACTCAAACAATAACTCTGAGTTGGCCTTAAAAATTAAAATTAAAATCAATTACTAAAAACAGGTAAATATAGCGATTAAACCGCTTAAAACACACAAATACTAAACCGGTTAAAGTGCTGTTATGAAAACATTTAGCCTATAAAAAATGCCGCTCTTAAAAGAGCAGCATTTTTAGAGTCATGATGTTTCGCGATTATTTAGCGAATTCAACACCAATAGCGATATCACCTTGCAGTGTTTCAAGCATGCCGTCCAAAGCAGCTTGCTCATAAGCACTTAATACACCGTAGCTTAATACTTCCTCTACGCCGTCTTTGCCTAATTTGATTGGTTGAGCAAAGAAAGAAGCATGTTCGCTACCACCATCAACGTAAGCGCACTCAACAATACCAGGTTCACCTTGCAGTGCTTTCACTAAAGACAGACCAAAACGGCAAGCCGCTTGTCCCATAGAAAGTGTTGCACTACCGCCACCCGCTTTTGCTTCAACCACTTCAGTACCAGCGTTTTGAATACGCTTAGTTAAAGCTTCGACTTCTTCAGCGCTAAACTCAACGCCTTCAACTTGAGATAGAAGAGGCAAAATAGTGACACCAGAGTGACCACCAATAACAGGTACACGAACCTGGCCTGGATCTTTATCTTTAAGTGCTGCCACAAAGGTTTCAGAACGAATAACATCCAGTGTAGTCACACCAAATAATTTACGCTTGTCGTACACACCCGCTTTTTTCAATACTTCAGCCGCAATTGGCACTGTTGTGTTTACTGGGTTGGTGATGATACCAACGCAAGCTTTAGGGCACACTTTCGCAATTTTTTCTGCCAACGCTTTAACAATGCCAGCGTTAACATTAAATAGATCAGCACGATCCATACCTGGTTTGCGCGCAACACCAGCTGAAACTAACACCACATCCGCACCTTCCAGTGCTGGCGTTGGATCTTCTCCAGCATAACCTTTGATCGATACCGGTGTCGGGATATGGCTAAGATCAGCAGCAACACCAGGGGTAACTGGTGCAATATCGTATAATGCTAGATCTGAACCAGCAGGAAGACGGTTTTTAAGTAGAAGTGCTAGGGCTTGACCGATGCCACCAGCGGCACCAATAACAGCTACTTTCATCGTAGTTCTCCTTGAGAGTTAATCTCTTATAAATGTTTTTCGTAGGGTATTTTTAAGGTAAAACGCTATAGCAATCACAATATGATTACAATCAATTAACGTCAGCTTTGCGACCTTGCGCAATCGCAAAAAAACGTGCCACAAAACCAATGGCGATTATGACGCTTATTATCTTTACTGACAAAAGCTTAAGCCGCTATTCGACTAAAGTTTTACGCCAACTTTACAGTGACCTTTTAGACACTTTTGCAGGATAGTTTGGCGATAAATGCATAGCTATGCGAGAATATGCAGCAATAAATGTTCAATCGAAGATGATGACTATGCGCAATAATGATAAGCAAGATAATCTAGTTCGTGTTTTTAAAGCCCTACTAAAAGAAGAACGATTCGGCTCTCAAGGTGACATCGTTGATGCACTGCGTAACGGAGGGTTTGAGAATATCAATCAATCTAAAGTTTCTCGCATGCTCACTAAGTTTGGTGCCGTACGTACTCGCAATGCAAAAATGGAAATGGTTTACTGCCTTCCTGCTGAGCTTGGGGTTCCGACAGTATCAAGCTCACTGCGCGAACTGGTGCTAGATATCGACCATAACGCTGCACTGGTTGTGATCCATACCGGCCCTGGCGCAGCGCAGCTTATTGCTCGCTTGCTCGACTCTTTGGGGAAATCAGAAGGTATTTTAGGCGTAGTAGCCGGTGATGATACGATTTTTATCACCCCAACTTTGAATGTCACAACAAAGCAACTATTTGATTCTGTTTGCGATCTGTTTGAATACACAGGTTAAACTTCAGCTCAAACTCCGCTCATTTTCTAACATTATCAGAGTCGTGCCGCTTATTGAGGCGTGACTCTGTTCACATCTTCAAAAATAAGACATCACTAATTAAGTGATAATAACTCATTGATAAGCAAGCTATTGTCATATATTTGACACTAAAGGAGTCACTAATATATAGCCTATTTCGCTATGTTTTTTAACATTCCTATAATTATGTGTCGATTTTTTGGTATTATTTAGCCGCTTTTTCAACACACGGATTGAAAAAGACGACGTTTCCTAGTTAAGGAAACTACCCCTATATTGCTATTATTTATGGGGTTAATAATGGATAAGGAAGGAAAATTCATGGCATTGAATAAATTGATTAAAGTTGGAGCGATTGCAGCTGCAGTGATTGGCGCGGGTGCGGTCAATGCTCAAGGGTTCATAACAATTGGTACTGGCTCGGTGACGGGTGTTTATTACCCAACGGGCGGTGCGATTTGTAAACTTGTCAACAAAGGACGTAAAGATCACAACATTCGTTGTTCTGTAGAATCAACTGGCGGCTCTATCTACAACGTTAACACTATTCGTGCTGGTGAGTTAGATTTCGGTATCGTTCAGTCAGACTGGCAGTACCATGGCTACAATGGTACCAGTAAATTTGAAGAGCAAGGTCCATACAAAAAACTACGTGCGGTTTTCTCACTTCATACCGAGCCTTTCAACATCATCGCACGTGCTGATTCTGGCATTAATGGCGTAGCAGACCTGAAAGGTAAACGTGTCAACATTGGTAACCCAGGATCTGGTGACCGCGCAACCATGGGCGTTGTTATGGATGCGATGGGTTGGACTAACGATAGCTTCAAACTTGCCTCTGAACTAAAAGGCTCTGAGCGTTCTCAAGCATTATGTGATAACAAAATTGATGCCTTCATTTACATGGTTGGACACCCAAATGGTTCAATCAAAGAAGCAACAACTTCTTGTGATGCGAAATTAGTTTCTGCAACAGGACCTGAGATTGACAAAATCGTCGCAGGCAACCCTTACTATGCATATAGCACAGTACCTGCTGGCATGTACCGTGGTACAGAGCAAGATGTGAAAAGCTTTGGTGTAGCGGCAACATTAGTGACGAGCACTGACGTTTCAGACGATGTGGCCTACAACTTAGCTAAAGCAGTATTTGAAGATTTTGATACCTTTAAACGCCTACACCCTGCTTTCGCAAACTTGAAAAAAGAAGACATGGTAAAAGCGGGGATCTCTATTCCTCTTCACCCTGGCGCTGAAAAATACTACAAAGAAATTGGCCTGCTAAAATAATGTCGCACTGCGATAACTCATAACTTAGCGAACCAGAAAGGAGGTGTCATGCCTCCTTTCATTAACACATTCATATATTCCAAACCGTTAGAGTTTAGCCAAGCTGTTAAAACTCTATATCTTAGGGATGTATTTTGGTTTTCAATGATTAGAAAACCAACTTTGATCGATTCCTGAAAACCCTACTAATCTGTTCACGGCAATGAATCATTCATGCCGAATGCACTGATGTATGGAAACTTTTCAGATCAGACCATCACATAATAAGGATAACGTACATGACGAAGACAACGACTCAGTCTACCGATGTGCAAGAAATGGTGGCGCAATCCGATACTGGCGCAAGAAACCCAAATGGGTTATCTGGGCGCATTCTATGGTTTGTCCCACTATGTTGGTCATTGTTCCAACTTTGGTATGCATCACCGTTACCATTTATCTTCAATTTTGCTGTCTTGAACGATACTCAAGCACGAGCCATTCATCTTACTTTTGCCGTATTCCTCGCGTTTACCGCTTATCCCGCCATGAAGAGTTCATCGCGAGATCGCATTCCTCTTATCGACTGGCTATTGGCCTTAGCAGGAAGTTTCTCGGCTGCCTACATCTACCTTTTTTATACCGAGTTGGCGGGGCGTTCGGGAGCTCCAACAATATTGGACATCGTCGTTTCAGTCATTGGCATGGTGTTACTTCTTGAAGCAACACGCAGAGCGTTAGGTCCACCGTTAATGATGGTGGCTGCGATATTCTTGCTCTATACCTTTGGCGGCCCATACATGCCAGATGTCATTGCTCATAAAGGTGCAAGCTTAAATAAAGCAATGTCGCATTTATGGCTAACGACCGAAGGGGTATTTGGGGTTGCGTTAGGGGTATCCACTTCTTTTGTCTTCCTCTTTGTTTTATTTGGCGCCATGCTTGAGCGTGCGGGAGCCGGTGCTTATTTCATAAAAGTCGCGTTTTCAATGCTTGGCCATATGCGTGGTGGTCCAGCAAAAGCTGCGGTGGTTGCATCCGGTTTATCTGGCCTAGTATCTGGCTCATCAATTGCCAACGTTGTGACAACCGGAACCTTTACCATACCATTGATGAAACGGGTTGGTTTTCCGGGTACTAAAGCCGGAGCGGTCGAGGTTGCGGCATCAACCAACGGACAATTAACGCCACCAATCATGGGAGCGGCGGCATTTTTAATGGTCGAATATGTCGGTATCTCGTACGTTGAAGTTATCCGTGCCGCATTACTGCCTGCACTCATCTCTTACATTGCGCTGATCTATATTGTGCATTTGGAAGCCTGTAAAGCCGGTATGACCGGACTACCTCGTCGTAATACACCGACCTTGCTTCACAGCTTGCTCTCTTTTACCGGCACAATTTTAGGTCTGTGCGTCATCAGCGCTGTCGTTTATTACGGCATTGGCTGGACTAAAAACGTATTCGGCGCAGCAGCAACCTCTATCGTTACTATTGCATTACTGTTGACCTATGTCGCCTTAGTTAAGATCTCTGCTAGCTATGCCGCTGAAGGGGCAATGGATATGGATGCTGAACTGACCGAAGTTCCAGATCCGGGTCCGACGGTAAAGTCTGGTCTTCATTACCTCTTACCAATTGTGGTTCTAGTATGGTGCTTAACGGTAGAACGTTTTTCCCCAGGACTTTCCGCCTTCTGGGCCACCGTGTTTATGATCTTTATTTTGATCACTCAACGACCTCTCATGTCGCTCATTAACAAAACCAATGATGTGAATATCCAGATCAAAGCGGGTTTTATTGACTTAAGTGAAAGCCTAGTGTCTGGCGCTCGCAACATGATCGGTATTGGTGTAGCAACAGCGGCTGCAGGGACTGTCGTCGGTGTCGTCACGTTGACGGGGATTGGTCTCGTCATGACTGATTTTGTTGAGTTCATCTCTGGTGGTAGCGTGATCATGATGTTGCTCTTCACCGCAGTGATCAGTCTGATCCTCGGTATGGGTCTACCAACAACAGCTAACTATATCGTTGTATCGACGTTAATGGCTCCGGTGATTGTTACTTTAGGTGCGGCACATGGGCTTATCATTCCACTGATTGCAGTCCACCTATTTGTGTTCTACTTCGGTATTTTGGCAGATGATACACCACCGGTTGGTCTCGCGGCCTTTGCCGCGGCTGCTATCGCGAAATCAGATCCGATTCGTACTGGTATTCAAGGTTTTGCCTACGATATTCGTACCGCTATTTTGCCATTTATGTTCGTGTTTAATACACAACTACTGTTGATGGGTATTGATACTTGGTGGCATTTAGCATTGACCATCTTCTCAGCCATCACGGCGATGCTACTGTTCTCAGCAGCAACTCAAGGGTGGTGGTTTACTCGCAGCAAATGGTGGGAAACCGTCTTATTGCTGGTGCTCACTTTCTCATTCTTCCGCCCTGGTTTTTGGTGGGATATGATTTACCCAGCGACCGAGATCCATCCAGGAACTGAGATTGCTCAAATTACTGAGGGACTCAATGTCGGAGAGTCTATTGAACTGATCGTTGCTGGTGAAACACTTGACGGAGATTTCCGTTCAAAAACGGTACTACTGCCTTTTAATGATGAAGCAGTAAGCGCTGAAGAGCGTATTCAGTCTATGGGGCTAACTCTCAAGCAAGTCAATAACCGTATGATTGTCGACATGATTGAATTTGGTAGCCCAGCAGAAGCATCAGGGATTGATTTCGATTGGGAAATTCGCTCAGTCGTGGTTGATAGTGACCGTCCAATGAAAGAGTGGGTATTCCTACCTGCGCTACTATTGGTCATTGCTTTAGCATGGAATCAAAAACGTCGTATCAGAACACAAAAAATACGCGCTTAATCAATATGCCTAGCTAAAGCTAGGCATATACTTAACGGAAACAAGGTGCTCCAAAGCGCCATATCGCACAATGAGATAAACAATAATGTATAAACATATCCTTGTTCCAGTTGACCTAAATGATAAAGGCTTTGCAGATAAAGCCGTTGAACTTGCTGTTTGGCATGCAAGACATTCAAACGCTGAAATTCATCTATTAAATGTACTACCTGGCATTCACATGTCGATGGTCGCAACTTACTTCCCTAAAGATGCTGCGGCTAAAATGAAAAGTGATATCAAGCAGCAGCTCAAACAGTTCGCTGATCAGCATATCGATGATGAAATTATTTACAAACTGCACGTAGCAGAAGGCAAAACCTACGCGACCATTTTAGATTATGCAGAAAAACTCGGAGCGGATCTGATTGTGATGCCAAGCCATAAACGCTCGAAGATCGATAAAGTCATGTTGGGTTCAGTGGCGAGTAAAGTCGTGCAGCATTCACCGATTAACGTGTTGGTTGTAAAGCCACAAGGTTAAAAACCTTATCCCCACCGTAAAAAGGCGCTGAATGCGCCTTTTTTTACGTTAGGAATCGACTATCACATTAATCGATATTTCCGCCTTTCCATTGTGAGAATAGTTATCAATAATGTTTGTATCCCATAGATAATTAATAGGTATACGACATGAAAAAGACACTTAACTTTGCAGCTATACATTTTAGCATTGCGTTTACAGTGGCTTATTTATTAACCGGTGACATCATTCTCGGTAGCTTGATTGCTATGCTTGAACCTATGGTCAACACAGTTGCTTTTTACTTCCATGAGAAGCTATGGGCTCAATATTCACCGCTGCAACGCTTTGCTCAGTCCGCCACAATCAAAACCACCAGTTTTGCTGTCATACATTTTAATGTCGCCTTTAGGGTCGCCTACTTAATGACAGGGAGCTTTTTAATTGGTGGGGTAATGGCGATGATCGAACCAAGTATTAACACTTGTGCTTACTACTTCTACGAGAAATTTTGGCAACGCAAACATGCAGCCACTTGGCACCCAGCCCATTGTTCACACTAAAATGTTTTGAAGTTGCAGTGAGGTGCAAACAAGCCCCTCAATGGCTATAAACAAGATAATTGGGAAAGTTGAGCGCCGTCAGCAACTTCACAGCGCAAGGTTTACAAAGGAAAATGAGTGACACATAAATCTTCACTCAATGCGATATGAAATGATTGCTGCTGTCCATCAAGTTGCACAGTTAACGTGTAAAGATCACTCGGATCAAGCTTATTCAGATCAGCATATTTAGGGGCTTCAACTTGAAATAGCGCACTGGCGTGATCTTGACGTACATCGATCGGCAACTGATAGCTCATACCATTAAATTTAACCACCGCCGCCACCAACCCTGGTGAGTAGGTTTGGTAGTGCAGATTGACCAAAAACTCACACCCACCACCGTGGTGCCAAATCTGTTCAGTGGTCACATGCTCTAAACGAACGTGACGAATACACTGTAGATACGGCTGCTGCCAAATACCGATTCGTTGATCGTACTTTTTAACTTGATGATGGCCCAGTGGACAAAGTTCAATCGCTTCTTCTTCGTCAAGCAACCACTCTTCTTCTTGTTCGAGAAATAAAATCTCAAAACGATTACGCCCAGGCTGCATTAAAGGACGAATATCTTTTTTATAGATAGACTGGCTACCATCACAATCAAAAAGGGCCACACCGTTTAAACGTATTTCGGCATAAAAATCGATCCCTTCCAATACCAAATCTACCGCGGCAAACGCCAGCATAGACTCATCGACATCAATATCATGCATCAAGTGCCATTCTTGTTCGGCAATCTGCTGCTCTGTCATTGTTTCAGGCAAAACTTGACTAAGAGGAGCAGGAAAGCACAGATCATCTTGAGGGATCGACAAATCAGTCAACGGTGAAAGCTGCCAAAAGCCAGCGAGAGAAAGTTGCATAATAAACTTGAGCCAGATCAATTTTGTTGCATTATATACAAAAAAAGCACTCAAATGTGCGCTTACAGGTAACTATTTATTCTGTAGTCCGAGATAAGCAAAGATGAAATGTTGGATAAATAAATGCACTTTGCCTAGTTGCAGATAAAAAAATACCAGCAACAAGGCTGGCATTCTTTAACTGAGGAATTACTCTTCATCATCCTCGTCGTCGTCACCGTACAGTGCATCCTCACCTTCGTAGTAAGTGCCCCATCCGTCGTAGATGATGTCATATTTTTCAGCAAGATTGATAAGCTTAGCCGCTTGTTCGTCAATGGCTTCTGCATTGAGCGTTGACTGCATTGTCGCATCACAGCACAGTAATTTATTACCATCTTCATCTTCAGTTTCTTCAGCTTCAAGAACTTCAAAACCCATTTTAAATGCTTCAACTACCGCTTTTTCTAACGTGTCAAAATCTTCGGCAAACAGATGGTGCTCAATCTCATATAACGCTTCTGGATCACTTCCATCTTCCAATAGTGCTTGAATGATGTCGCGAGTATCCTCTTTTTGGATTTCAATTAACTCTTCAACGGACACGTAATCATCTTGTTGAGGTTGAGACATAAGGCGCTCCAGATTTGGCAAAAATAGATCTAAATGAATTGCGACGAAATATGGCATGGATCGCTAAAAATTACCACCAACAAAGTATTAAGATCGTTATCTTTGTAGAAGATCATTCACCTTAAAACTCTCGTAAAGCGGCGAGACAGCATAATTTAACAATTTATTTTCAATTGACCACTTCAGCAGATTATCTGCCTATCGTTTTTGGTGAATTACGCCTGAAAGTGCCCATTTATCGATCATCCATGCATATTCGAAAATTAGAACTTACAGAGAATCTCTGACCTTTATTCACTAAAAACGCATAAAAGCGAAATTTTATGCATATATTGTTCATGCTTGATTACTTTCTATTTTACGCAAAAGCGCATAATAAGGCATTTTCTATTCTAGCTCTTATTTATGCAAAATTGGAATTTATGAGCATTAAAGTAAATATTAATAAAATTTAAAACCAATCATTTTGATTTTTTTGGTTTATATTGCCAGAAGGATAACTTGCATCTTAACGGTAAGCTTGTCATTAATAGCCTCAGGAATAAGAGTAAGGATACAAAATGAGTAAGTTGTACGTGGGATCTGAAGTAGGCCATTTACGAAGAGTACTGTTAAATCGACCAGAACGCGCCTTAACCCATCTCACCCCTTCGAACTGTCATGAACTGCTGTTTGATGACGTTCTCGCGGTCGAAGATGCGGGAAAAGAACACGATGCTTTTGCTGATACACTAAGAAAGCAGGATGTCGAAGTATTGCTATTGCATGATCTTTTAGTCGATACCTTAGCGGTGGCAGAAGCAAAAACCTGGCTGCTTGATACTCAGATATCTGATTTTCGCTACGGGCCGATCTTTGCTCGCGATCTTCGCCGTTATCTAGCCGAGATGGACAACGAGCACCTTGCCACTATTTTACTTGGTGGGCTAGCCTATTCTGAACTACCGATACCTTCATCATCAATGCTACCAAAGATGCATAGACCATTGGATTTTGTGATTGAGCCTCTACCTAACCACCTATTCACTCGTGATACATCATGCTGGGTATACGGTGGCGTATCACTCAACCCAATGATGAAACCAGCTCGTCAACGTGAAACTAACCATCTGCGTGCAATTTATCGCTGGCACCCAGTCTTTGCTGGTCAAGATTTCATTAAATATTTTGGCGATGAAGATCTGCATTACGATAATGCCAATATCGAGGGTGGTGACGTACTGGTGATTGGTAAAGGTGCGGTTCTGATTGGTATTTCAGAACGAACCACACCACAAGGTGTAGAAAATTTAGCGGCGAACCTATTCAAACATGGTCAAGCCAAAGAGGTAATTGCGGTTAATTTACCCAAACATCGCTCTTGCATGCACCTAGATACCGTCATGACACATATGGATATTGATACGTTCTCTGTCTATCCGGAAATTATGCGTAAAGACTTAGATACCTGGCGTTTAACACCAAAAAACGATGCTGATATACAGGTCGAAAATGTCCCCAGTTATATTCACGCCATTGAATCGGCCCTCGAGGTTGATTACCTTAAAATCATCACCACTGGTGGTGACAGCTATGAAGCAGAGCGTGAACAGTGGAATGATGCTAACAACGTACTGACAGTAAAGCCAGGCGTGGTTATCGGTTACGAACGCAATGTGTATACCAACGAAAAATACGATAAAGCAGGTATTGAAGTACTTACGATTCCAGGAAATGAGCTTGGACGCGGTCGCGGTGGAGCACGCTGCATGAGTTGCCCAATTGAACGCGATGGTATTTAACCATTTCTAACTTGATAAGTATTGCCTCATAAAAAAGCGGCGAATCATATCGCCGCTTTTTTGTAAATCTAACCACCCAAAAAGTGCTTATTCCGTGCCGCCAACCGTCAAGGAATCAAGTTTAAGTGTGGGCTGACCGACACCCACTGGTACACTTTGTCCTGCTTTACCACACACGCCAACGCCACGGTCAATGCTTAGATCATTGCCGACCATCGACACCTGCTGCATAGCTTCAATCCCTGAACCGATCAAGGTTGCACCTTTAATTGGGTGAGTGATCTTACCATTTTCAATCATGTAAGCTTCTGAAGCTGAGAAAACAAACTTACCAGATGTAATATCGACCTGACCACCGCCAAAGTTAGGCGCATACACCCCTTTTTTAACGGTAGAAATGATCTCTTCTGGTGTGTGTTCACCTGGCAACATGTAAGTATTGGTCATACGCGGCATAGGCAAATGTGCGTAAGATTCACGACGACCGTTACCGGTCGGGTTAACGCCCATCAAGCGCGCATTAAGCTTATCTTGCATGTAACCTTTCAATACGCCCTTTTCAATCAAGGTATTGTATTGGCCGTTCACCCCTTCATCATCAACATTGAGTGAACCACGCAAATCTTTCAAAGTACCATCGTCAACAATAGTACAAAGATCTGACGTCACTTTTTGGCCGATCTTACCGGAAAATACCGATGAGCCTTTACGGTTGAAATCACCTTCCAGACCATGTCCGACCGCTTCGTGAAGCAGTACACCCGGCCAGCCAGAACCCAAGACCACTGGCATAGTGCCCGCGGGAGCGGCTACCGCTTCTAAATTCACTAACGCTTGGCGAATCGCTTCATCTGCAAATTGGAAAGCAATTTTGCTTCCGTCTTGTTCAGTCAAGAAAAAGTCGTAGCCAAAACGTCCACCACCACCAGCACTACCTCGCTCACGGCGGTCACCTTTTTGAGCCAATACGCTGATAGACAAACGAACCAATGGGCGAATATCACCCGCATAAGTGCCATCAGTTGCTGCGACTAACATTTGTTCGTGCACACCACTTAAGCTAACCGACACCTCCTGAACCATTGGTTCTTTAGTTCGGATGTAAGCATCGAGCTCTTTGAGGAGATCTGTTTTTTGCTGCTTTTGCCAGCTTTCTAATGGATTATCCGCAGAGTAAAAGGCTTGGTTATCGGTTCGCTTAAATGCTTGAACACGGCCATTTTTACCTTGCTGAGCAATACCACGCGCCGCCATAGCACTTTGTTTCAATCCTTCAAGTTGAATTTGGTCTGAATAGGCAAACCCCGTTTTCTCTCCGGTAACAGCGCGTACGCCAACACCGCAGTCGATATTAAATGAACCATCTTTGATAATGCTGTCTTCAAGTACCAATGACTCATGCCAGCTAGATTGAAAATAGATATCGGCATAATCAATTTGGCGAGTAGCAATACTCGCTAGCGTGTCAGCAATATCTTGCTCAGTTAAGCCAGCGGGTTTTAATAGTGCATCTTCAATGCGGTTAATACTCATAGTTTGCTCTTATCATCTATAAATTGATTCGTGAATCGTGTGTGTGTGGCAATGGGCATGCGTTGGCGAATCTGCTCAACGATGCTTAAATCAATATCAACCACCAAGTTATCAGCTTGGTTGGCTAAGCTTGCGACAACTTCACCCCAAGGATTGATAACCATAGAATGCCCCCAAGTTTCACGCCCACATGGATGAACGCCCGTTTGCCCGACGGCAACGACCCAACACTGATTTTCTATCGCTCGCGCTCGCAGCAGAATTTCCCAATGTGCTTGTCCAGTCACAGCGGTAAAAGCCGCGGGAACTATTAAAATCTGCGCACCTTGTTTTCGAAGCTGAGAATACAAATGAGGAAAGCGAACATCATAACAGATGGATAGACCTATTTGACCAAATGGTGTCGAAACAACATTCAGCTTTGTGCCGGGGGTAAAAGTTTCAGACTCTCGATAGCGTTGATGGCCATCGGTAACATCAACATCAAACATATGTAGCTTATCGTAATGTGCGCAAAGTGTGCCTTGCGCATCAAACAGCAACGATGTAGTCGTCACAGCAGCACCTTGCTTAATCGGCATACTACCAACCAACAACCAGACCCGATACTGACGCGCAATCGATGCTAACTTAGCTTGAATATCACCTTGCCCTAGTAGCTCTGCATATTGGTGATAATCTTGCCGAGTACCAAATACAATCGAGTTTTCTGGTGTGACAACCCATTGAGCGCCTTGAGCAGCCAACTGACTAACTTGTTGTTCGATATCAGCAAGATTCAACTCCGGCCGAGGGCCGGAAGTCATTTGAATAAGTCCTACGCTATCCATGCTTGTGTCCTTATTTTTCTGCGATATTTCTCAGTTTTTCGGGCAGTTTGAATTCACCTTTGCTACGTGACAGTTCTTTAACAACAGGAGCGTTAATGGGCCCTTTAACCTCATAGTTCACTTGGCTAAACACTTCCACTACGGGCGCAATGACCGTGGTAATTGCCAATACATACAACGCGGTTTGTGGCGTTACCGCAAACGCTGTCAGTACTGGAATGCCAGAGGTAATATCAGGCACAAAGTTAACTTCAGCATCGACTATCCGTGTATTAAGGTTGGCTAACCCTTTAATTTTCATGTCACCCGCAACCGCATCCATCTCGATATTATTAGTCACAAATACCCCTTGGGAAATTTCACCGCTACCGGTAATCGAGTTAAATGCCATACCTTTATCAAAGACATCGCTAAAATCGAGCTGCATCTTACGGATGATCGAGTCTAAACTAAACAAACCAAGTAACCGCGCCGCGCCGCTTACATCTGAAATGATACCTTTTCCTAATTTAGTTCTGAGTTGTCCTTGTAGCGTATTGATCTTCATTGACCATGGTGCACCATCCCAATTACTTTCAGAGGACAATTCAAAAGGTGCTCTCTGAATGCCTGAACTAATACCAAAACGTTCCATTACATCACTGTTATTGTCACCTTTCATATTGAGGTTAAAAACAGTATGACTGCTTTCTTCGCTGAGCGTCCAAGTAGCATTTATATTGACCTGGTTAGTGCCGCTATTGATGTCAATATTCTTCCATTCGAGCGTGTCACCATGACGTTGGAAGTCCATATTTAACTGACCAATTTTATACCCTTGCAACCAAAAATCATCGATAGCTAAGGTTAAGTTTGGCATCAACTGATGAAACTGGCGGTCAAACTCAGAAATAAGAGGCTCGGCTTGACGGCCTGAATCCACTAGTAAGTTTTTATTATTATCGTCATACAAAGTATCTAAAGATGGAATGTAAACATGCAGACGTTCTAATGAGACAGACAAATCATAAGGCTCAATATAACTGGCTTGTCCTTTGACTTCTTGACTGTCAAGTTGTACCAACCACCCTAGGTTTTTACGTCTTGTACTAAAATCAACATCGTGCCATTCAAGCCCAGCTAACATCAACTCCTTGACGTTAACATTAATCTTTTCTGGCTGTGGAATAGTCGGAGTGTTCATTTTATCAAGCACAGCACTAGCTTTTGGCTGAGGTTCATTGGCTACGTTTAACCACTGGTCTAAATCAAATTGATCACTACGTATCAGAGCATGATGCCCCACGACAGGGCTAATTCTGAAATTTCCCTTTCCAACCACTAGGTTGGTGGCAGTAAGCACTGGCGTGTTAGGGGTTATGTCTATTTCCGCTTGGTATTTAACTTGTGGCAATTGTAAGCGAGCGGTAATCGACTCCTGATTTCCTGAAGCTTGTAAACGCGCTTTACCTGCCACATTAGATGCTTTTTTCAATGGATATGGATAATCACTTTCGATCATCTTCATATCTGCTGTGCTATCAATTTGGTAAGTAAAACCAATATCATTGAGCTGGAGATCAACGTCCATTTGCCATGGTGCATGACCACCTAAACGACTCACCCAACGTTCACCAACAAACGAGGTCAACGGTTTTATGTCCCAATCACCTAACGCATCAATCTTCACTGAGTAGCCTTGAGGGACATTTTCACCCTTAAAATCGATAGAGATTGGCTGAGTCAGCAGTTCAGCGGAAAGACCGGCCGCCGTTACGACATCATTATCAAATTCAATTCGTCCTGATACCCCGTCCAGTGTCATTGGTGGTGCATTAATTTGGACATGGTTACTGTTTAAGTCAGCCCAACCCCACGCTCTGGCTTCTCTATCGTGATCAAAAGGGATATTGAGCTGAAATTGTGATTGAACTTCCCCACTCACTTGAATAGCGGTTAATGCCGCACCAACCGAATCAACCAACGGTGTGGAAGTCATGTAATCACGAACTGCGTTGCCTTGCGCTACCGCCGTGGCTTCAATTTCTATATGACCACCCGGTGCAAGCTTGGGAATACGACCTGTAATTCTTTTGGCTGTCACATCCATTAACGTTGCAGAATGTGAATCTAAATACATCACATCATTTTCAAATAACAGATCAAGCTGTAAATCGATGATCGGTGGCCACGCGGTATCAAAACTAAACTTAGCTTGTTTTAATCCAACCCACGCCTGGAACATGCCGTTATTTTTGTCGTAAGGGAAATCCGCTAGTTCACCGTACCACAGTAGTTTAGAAGTAGTGACTTTACCGGCCTGAATCGCCGTTGAAAGATAATCGGTTAAGTTACGACCCATCGCAAGCGTTGGTAAATAACGCCACGTTTCACCAGCGTTGTATAAATCCGCTTCCGCATAGAATGAAAGCAAAGGGCTTTTCTGCTCAGGGAAATCGAGGCGAAATGCACCAAGCACTTGTAGATCGGGCGTTGCTGCAGTGACTTTATCTGCCCATAATGACCAACCGTCAACCTGCTGTTGCCAAACAATATCAACTTCAGCTTGACGGATATTTAATGGCGCTTGAAAGACTTCGCCATACGGTAACACATCATCAATCAAAGTAACCTTAGCTCTGGCTTGTTCTGTATTACCAGAAATTGCAGCTTGCAGGTGATGAACTTCAGGCAATAACTTCCATTGCGCCATTGAACCGTCATTCAATTTGGCAGAATATTTCAGTGAATTTAGCGTTTCGCCTTTACTCAACCGGACATCTTCCAGTATGCCGCCAAAGTTTAACTGTTGCAAAAGCTGGTTGGTTTCCGATGAATCAGGTACAAGTTTGACCAACGGAAGCAGTGTTTTAATGTCCAATTGAGAAAGATTTAAGCGCCATTGGCTAGGATGCCAATCAAAAGCGACATCAAGATCTGGCCATGCATCATCATCCGTACGAAGTTTCAGTGAGTAAGCATTTACTTGCCAACCTTTATCCACTGGAGAAAGCTTAACCGTTCCTGATTCTAATAGCAGATCATGTTGACGTTCATCATGCCACACCAGTTCTGACGGTTTTAGCTCAACATAACCATCGACTGGCTGGTTATGTTGAGCCGTTAGCCAACCATCAAAGCTAATGTTGCCTTTTTCAATCCCGGTTTCATCTTTCAAGTAACGAGTTAGCCAAGGCCCAATTTTAATATTGTCAGCACTGACATAGAAATTGCCGGAAATATCAAGCAATGAACCATGATCTTCGAAGTTAGCACTCACCAACAAAGAGTTGATACTGGTATCAGCAATACTGACCACACCTTCCGCTTTATGCTCAGCGCCATTATTTTGCCAACGCAGACGCTCTATATCTAACTGACGAATATCGCCCGCTACCGACTGATAAAAGACAGTAGAGTCGAGCAACGCAAAATCATCCAGTTGCCGTAGCAGTAAGTTATCTAAACGATGAATGACACTGCTCTGAGTGTTATTTTGAGGATTATCATCCTTATTCAGTTCTAACCAATTTACCGAACGAATATCCAGTTTGAGTTGATGTACGCTCAGGTCAGCAATGACAGGCTGTAACTGCAACAGAGATTGAATAAGGTCAAACTCAACATCAATTTGCTGGGCGGAAAAATAAATTTTCGAACCATCGGGTAAATTAGCTTGTAGCCCTTTTAAGGCAATAGAAGGGTGCGTATTACGCCAGAATCCCTTTACCTCACTGAGCTCAAATTCAAAGTCTGAGTTTTGGTTGATCCAATGCTGAATCTCGTCCTGAAAACGATTCATTTGTGGCAGTGCAACACGCAAGGTGGTCACAGCAATGGCTAAGACCACCATGGCACTAACTAATAGCCATAACACGATGCGCCAAAGGCGCGTAAAAGGTGATATCACAAAGGTCCTACTACATCATTACAACGTCAAATTGCTCTTGAATATACAGTGGCTCAGCCTGAATACGCACTTCTTTACCAATAAAGACTTCCAGTTCAGCCAGAGCATGAGACTCATCTCCTTGCAAACTTTCTGCCACAGCTGGCGATGCATACACCACAAATTTATCCGAATCATAGGCGCGATTGACGCGTGTAATTTCACGTAATATTTCAAAACAAACGGTCTCAACCGTCTTCACGCTGCCACGACCCTCACAGGTTGGACAAGAAGAACAGAGCACATGTTCAATACTTTCGCGTGTGCGTTTACGCGTCATCTCTACCAATCCGAGTTGCGTAAAGCCGTTGATATTGGTTTTTACACGATCTTTAGATAACGCTGCATCTAATGAAGCGAGTACCCGCTTACGATGCTCTTCCGACATCATATCGATAAAATCAATAATGATGATGCCACCAAGATTACGTAACCTAAGCTGACGAGCGATCGCCTGGGTTGCTTCAATATTGGTGTTAAAGATAGTTTCTTCAAGATTACGACGGCCAACAAATGCTCCGGTATTAATATCAACCGTGGTCATTGCTTCGGTTTGATCAATGATCAGATAGCCACCAGATTTAAGCTCAACCTTTCTCTCTAGAGAGCGTTGAATTTCATTTTCGGTGTCATACATGTCGAAAATTGGTTTATCCCCTTCATACAGTTCAAGCTTTTCGGTAAGCTCTGGCACGTATTCAGAGGTGAATTCTTTAAGGTTTTCAAATTCAAGACGTGAGTCAATGAGGATCTTAGTCAGTTCTGTGCCGACAAAATCTCGTAAAATACGTTGAGATAGACCTAATTCACCGTACAAAGTAGTGCGTGTTTTGTACTTTACGCGTCGTTCTAACACTTTCGACCATAAGCGTTTAAGAAAGGCAGCATCTTGCGACAACTCTTTTTCATCCGCCCCTTCCGCAGCCGTGCGAATGATAAAGCCACCGTGTTCATCACAGTAATGTGAAACTACTTTTTTTAGTCGCTCACGCTCACATTCACTTTCAATACGTTGTGAAACACCCACATGACTCGCCCCAGGCATGAACACTAAATAGCGAGAAGGAATGGTAATATCGGTTGTCAAACGAGCGCCCTTGGTACCTAGAGGGTCTTTCACCACTTGTACTACAATATCTTGCCCTTGACGAACCAGCTCTGAAATATCACGCACTTGAAACTGCTGTTTCTCGTTTTCAGCAACACATTCGGTATGAGGAACGATGTCGGATGCGTGCAAGAAAGCGGCTTTATCTAAGCCAATATCAACAAAAGCCGCTTGCATACCAGGTAAAACCCGGCTGACTTTACCTTTGTAAATATTACCGACAATACCGCGCTTTGCTTCACGTTCAATATGGATCTCTTGAAGAACTCCACCTTCAATCATCGCCACACGAGTTTCACTCGGGGTGACATTTAGTATCAACTCTGCACTCATGAGCACACCTCAATGTTAAATTATAAGAATTCGTGCAAGAGCTGGTCAGTTTCAAATAGCGGTAACCCTACAACGGCGTAATAACTGCCTTCGATCCTCGTTACAAATCGTCCACCCAATCCTTGAATGCCATAACTGCCAGCTTTATCGCATGGTTCTCCTGACTGCCAATATTGTTCTATTTCATTGTCTGACAGAGGTTTAAACCAAACATCCGTGGTAACAACCACGGATTTATAGTGATCATTTGTTGCTACGGTTACAGCAGTCATCACTTGATGCTTTGTCCCCGATAAATGGCGTAACATTTGTTGAGCATGGTTGAAATCAATAGGTTTTTCCAGTACGGAATCACCTTGCACAACGATGGTATCTGAACCGATAACAATCGCATCAGCGGAAATAAGTTTGAGTCCAGCAAACGCTTTATCACGAGAGAGCCGCTCAACGTAAGCTCTCGGGCTTTCATTTGCTTGTCGCGCTTCTTCCACATTCGGTACGTTAATATCAAATTGATAACCCAATTGGGCGAGCAATTCTCGGCGTCTTGGCGAGCCAGAGGCTAAAACAATTTTTTTACTCATCACTTCACATGCCAATGGCGACGAACTCGACGCAGTAGTAAAAACATCCATGGCCATAAAATGCAGTTAATCAACCCACTCCACAGTGAAAGAGGATTGAAAGTCACATCTTGAATCAAATATTCACCACAGAAAATCAATACATCTAGCAACATCGAAAGCAAACCAATCACTACCGCTTGTTGCCACAACGCCATATTGCGTAATACTAAAAAGTTGATCGCAACCAAATAGATCACGATCGCCATCATCATACCGCGAATACCGAGTGTAGAACCGAGCAATAAATCCCAAAGCAAACCAAGGATTAATGCGGTGCCGACGTTGATTCGATACGGCAAAGCCAGCACCCAATAACACGCAACCAGCAATAACCATGATGGGCGCATCAGATCTAATTCACCAGGCCATGGAATAGTTTGCAAAATCAGAGCGAAAAGAAACGAAACACCAATGACCAATTTACCGCGAAATACTCTATTGGCCATGTTCTACGTCCTCTGACATTTGCTCTGGTGTTGCTTGTAATACTTTATGCTGGCGATCTTCATTAGGCCAAATAAGTAACAAGTACCGCAGCCGATCAAAATCGACAACAGGGTCAGCTATGATGGAAGCAAACTCGCGCTGCGTGTCTTTATCAACAACAGAAACGTGCGCCACTGGGTATCCTTCTGGATAAACACCACCCAGACCTGATGTCACTAATGAATCACCCACTTCAACATCAGTGCTAGTTGGTATGTGCTCTAACTGAATTCGGTCAATCTGACCATTACCAGAGGCAATGACCCGTATGTCGTTGCGGATAATCTGCACTGGAATTGCGCTATTGGAATCGGTAAGCAACAACACTCGGCTATTATGTGCCGCAACAAACGTAACTTGCCCAACAATGCCTTTATCGTTGATAACCGGTTGTCCTTCATAAACACCATCAATACGTCCTTTATCGATCACAACTTGATGTCGATAAGGTGAGGTATCCACCGCCATGACTTCGGTAACGACCTTCTTTTCATCACGAACAAAAGAAGAACCAAGTAGTTTGCGCAAGCGCTGATTTTCTTCACGGTATTGGTCAAATAAAATCAAATCACTTTTCAGCCCCAAAGCTTCTCGTTTCAGTCTTTGATTGGATTCTAAAAGATGTTGATGTGTCGTAAAACGCTCGTAAACGCCATCAAACATACTGCGTGGTAAGTCGGCAGCATATTGAATGGGGGCAACTAAACTATTTAAAAAAAACCGAACGTTAGAAAATGCGCCTAAACGACTATCAGCCAGCATTAAACTGGCTGATATTATGACAGCAAAAAAGAGACGTAGCTGAAGAGATGGTCCTCGACCAAATATTGGCTTCATTCTATAAAAATCCTAGATTTCATGATGAGAGCACAATGGCTCTCAAAGCCATTATTCTTCGCTAAATAGGTCGCCACCGTGCATGTCGATCATTTCTAACGCTTTACCACCACCAAGGGCGACACAAGTTAGAGGATCATCAGCGACAACCACTGGAATACCTGTCTCTTCCATCAATAGACGATCGATATCTTTCAGTAGTGCACCACCACCAGTCAACACCATACCATTTTCTGAAATATCAGAAGCTAGCTCTGGTGGACACTGCTCAAGCGCAACCATGACAGCAGAAACAATACCACTCAGAGGCTCTTGAAGTGCTTCTAAGATCTCATTGGAATTCAACGTAAAGCTACGCGGCACACCTTCAGCAAGGTTACGACCACGCACTTCAATTTCCATCACTTCATCACCTGGATAAGCGGAACCGATCTCATGCTTAATTTTTTCTGCTGTTGCTTCACCAATTAAACTACCGTAGTTACGACGTACATAGTTGATGATAGCTTCGTCAAAACGGTCACCACCGATCCGCACAGAAGAAGAGTAAACCACACCATTCAGTGAGATAACTGCAACTTCGGTCGTACCACCACCGATATCGACCACCATTGAACCTGTTGGCTCTGATACGCGTAGACCAGCACCGATTGCCGCCGCCATTGGCTCATCAATCAAATATACTTCACGAGCACCAGCACCGAGTGCAGACTCACGAATAGCACGACGCTCAACTTGAGTTGAACCACAAGGTACACACACAAGAACACGAGGGCTTGGTTTAAGCACACTGTTGTCATGCACTTGTTTGATAAAGTGCTGCAGCATTTTTTCAGTCACATAGAAGTCAGCAATAACACCGTCTTTCATGGGACGAATAGCAGAAATATTGCCCGGTGTACGGCCTAGCATTTGCTTTGCCGCATGACCGACAGCAGCAACACTTTTGCCACCACGGCCTTTGTCTTGACGAATAGCAACAACGGAAGGTTCGTCGAGGACAATACCTTGTCCTTTAACGTAAATCAGAGTATTGGCGGTACCTAAATCGATCGATAGGTCGTTAGAAAACATGCCACGCAGTTTTTTGAACATATTCTTCGCTCGTCCTGCAAGAATTAGAAGATAAAAAATTGCACTAAATGTACCAATGCCTCGCCATCACAGCAAGGCATTGCTACATAAACATGAACCGAAACCCGTAATTTCTAACAGATCCCTAACTTAGGTAGGAAAAAACGCTCTAAATTGAACTCATTCTTCGATTAATTTCTTTCGCGCCACCAGATAACGCGATCACTACCTCGGTACAAACCAAATTGAACTCGTCCCGATACGTCGTTTTCAAAACTCCCATCTTGATCTTCATCGATGCGTAACCAAGGTAAACCATTGGCATCAAGATCGAGTAAGGTATCAATAAATCCTTGTTCCCCCGCACCTGGAGCAGAGAATTTAATCGTTGTCACACCAGATGATAATGTACGATTCGTTAGGGTCGCCTCCACAGCCGGTGGTCCACCCGAGCCTAAAGTCAGATCCGTCGCTGTTAAAGTGAAATTCGCAATGTCTGGCAACTGAGTACAACTATCGAAACTGTTAATGACAAAACCATTTGCCGAATAATATTCACTCACCACCTGTTGCAATAACGGTGTTGTTTCTGGGCCATAAGTGTCGTGGATCACCAGTTTTCCCCAACGCAGTTTCATTTGGTTATCGATATCGGCAATCGTATAGTCTATGCAAGGGCTGCTTGCCGTCGCCCTATAACAAACACCATCAAGATCAGTAAGATCGGACGCGGTGAGAGTAAGATCTAGTTTGCTATTAAAAGGGACAATCGCCTGTGGTGGTTTTTGATAAATTAACTCTTCGCCTAAAAGCTCAATACGAGAATCCCCCGCGTTAATTCGGTTTACGCTAGTCGCATCTTTATCAAAGCTGATTGATAAATCATGCACGGTATCCTCATAGACACGATTATCCCACTGTTGGTTATAACGCCACCAAGTACTGTCGAAATAATTGACCGTTTCATTGCCTAACGCGGATCTTGGGTTTAAGTAGACACCAGGATTTTCTTGATACCCAAAAGGTTGCCCTAAATAGCTAAAGGATTCCGTGTTTGAAGAAATAACCTCACATTCAGCCTTTAGGCTTGTCACAACCGAGGTTGGAGAAAAGTAAGCGGGAATAAAACGCCCAACAGGCCCCGTTGATACCATAGTAATTGGTAAATTTTCCTCTAATAAATCAACGCCAAGGTAAGAAGTCGGCGACAGCAAAGAAAAATCAAATGCCCCAACTTCACTCACTTTTTGTAGCACAGTGGTTGAACTGCCCAATTGATGGTTATATTCCACTTCACCAAGATTACCCGGCACGCCAGTTGCCGGCTCTATTAGTGTATGCGAGAGTTCAATATTTGTTTGCTGATAATTTGTCACACCGAGATTATTGGTGAAATCATTATCTTCAACGGGTTCAGCCGCTACCGCCTTGACATGCAGATTGAAGTTTTCATCAGCCCTAGCAAAAATATTACAGCTCATATCGGCACTTGGACACGCTCCATCATCACCATAATAATTAGTTGCACTGAGCACTAAAGCACGAGGTACACGAACAAAACTATCTTGTCCTGTGAGCGTTAAATCCTGCTCTTCTCCACTACCCTCAAAACGTGCATTTAAAGCTAGGCTACCTGCGTCACGATAAGAGACACTAATGCTCGCCTCGCCATTTTGGTTGAAATTGAGAGTGACCGGAACCGAAGAATTTGATGATTGCCCTACAGCAACATTATTCACTCCAACTGTGTAAGCTGTGAAACCTTGCCCTGCAATTGGACTCAAGTAATCACTCCAAAAAGAAACGGATTTCGGTACATTTTGGAAGCTAGGCGAACACTGTTGCGAAGCATTGTCTTTACGTACCGCTTTAATGGTTCCTGCTACCGTTTGATTGGCATAAGAATTCGGCACATCCAAAATAAAACCACTGTCAGCAAAAGTGATGGTGCAATTGTTAGTCGAAAATGGGCCTGCATCACCATTATGGCTACATAACGTATCATTGAAGGCGATCGCTGTAGGTATAGAGCCGGACACACCAACAGTGACATTACCTGCACTGTTACGCCTTAATTGAGCATTGCCGACACCATTGCTAAACGATAATGTTGAGCCCCCCACCCAACCACCACTGGCGCTTGGCAAGGAATTCGGTATTAGATAAGCCGTCACGGGATCAGTGAATAAATTATTACAGCTGTCATCGGCACACGCTTTTATAGAAACATCAGAAGCGGCACAAGTTAACCCTTGCGCAGGCAAAGAGATACGGAAGTGATTAATCTGTTCTCCGACTGGTCGTGAATCGAGCGCACAGACTTCAAAATTATCAATTTCATGATAATTGGTTGAGTCTCCCGTTGACCCTGTAATGGAAAGTAACAGATCGTCAGGAACATTACTTTGCCCAGCAAAGCTTAAGACGTTAATTGGTCCAATTAATGTTTCCCAATTATTTGATCCCACTTTGCGTTTGATGGTGACATTAGATACACCCGATTGCGTCGAGTCGATCGAGATTTGATAACGATGTAAAGGGTTACCATTATTGCTATCGACTTTAGGATTTAAGCAGTCACCATTACTGTTTTGTGAACCATTATTACAAGTGCCAGCCAGATAACCATAGCCACTATAACCACTACCAGAGCCTCTCAGTGCAACGGCTTGTTTTCGACGTCCCGGTCCATCAGGGCCGCCCTCGATGGAATAGTTACCAAATTCATCAATACCAATCCCTAGCCAACCACCCGCAAACCCCGGTTTCTGCTCATAGGTTTTATAGCCATAACCTAACGGGCCACCGAATGCTCCCACTTGCGGAGTTATACTCGCATCAGAAAAAACGATGGCAACGCCGTCGGCTCCTGAGCCTCCGTAAGCAAAATAATCAAACTCAACATCAATTTTGTTATCCGCCGCTGGAAATATACGTTGGAAGGTTGAAGCGGTGGCCTGATTCCCCACCGCCTGAGTCAAACGTAAACGCTGGTTAACGATCGAGGGGGTAAATGCACCGCTACTACTAAAAACACGCCACTGTTCGTCTAAAGGTTTGCTCTGAAAATCATCGGTAAAACAACTTGGCGTAACCTCTCCACATAAGTGACGCTGGCTATAAAGATCCCAAACTTGCTGATCGGTTAATGAACGATTAAAGATCAAAACCTCATCAATACTTCCATCAAATGCACGCTCAGGATTGTTTTGATCTTGTCCTATTTGTAATGGACGATTATTGGTTTGCAGTTGTTTGTTTTGACTCGATGTTCGAGAACCCGCAAGTACACCATTAATAAAAATATTTGCGCTGCTATTTTTAAAATTATAACGAACTGTAACGTGACTCCATTGATCATTGGGAATCGGCGACGTACTGGTTAAAGAAAGGGTTGAACCATTTTTTTCTTGCCACCACCAATAAACATAACCAGTAGAGTTTATATGAAATTCGTAGTTGTTATCTTTAGACAAGATACTGTATAAATCGCGATTTGGGCGACTCTTCGGATACACCCATGCTGAAATCGTTAACTCTTTATCCAGATCTAATTTGTTATCATATGGTACCTCTATATACTGATTACTTGCATGTTTAAACTCACCATAACCACATGTCCCTAAGTTATTAATCTCAGGTAGAGCAGGCGAATTCTGTGCAGTGTTTGCTCCATTTATCGCTCGACCATGAAGATTATTTCCCGAACTATCAGCAACAGTGCCTTGAAGATTATCCCAACTATCCTCATCCATTTTTAACCACATAACAGGGTTCGATAGCAAGCTATTACTGCCCTCGATGACCGAGTCATTAGTCATTATTAATCTACGGCTATTGGTACGACCGACAATTCTGGCTGAATGATAGAGATTCAAAGTCTCCGATATATATAAATCACCCGTTATTTGTGTATCACCTACGAGCGATGCTCCGCTATATCCAATAACTTGAACACTGCCATTAGCCGACGGTTCAATAGTGGCAAAAGTATTTAAAGTAATATTACCATTAACGAAAATTCTCACATCACCATTTGCGATGATCTTACTGCTGCCATTTAATTGCAGCAAATTAAACCAATAGTCACCAGTATTGAGTATCACTTCAGCACCGCTGCCCATATCCAGTGAATTCACTCGATATTCCGTTCTTGAACTATCAAACTCTAAAGTGCAATTACTGTATAAAAAGATATTCTGTGTCTTGAGGGCATTAATGAATAAGCGCTCCCCAGGCTTACAGCTATAAATTGAGCTACCACCGTTACTATTTTTAAATTTGTCTAAATTTAACTCTGGCGTTGGAGAGCCTGAAACATTACAAAGCACACCATTACCAGCACTATTGTCACAAGTGCTACCAAGCCTCTCATAGATTGAGTTTATAGTACAAAATGGTAAATCAACGCCATATGTACCTTTGATCTGTGAACGACCATATTGAATCAATTGTGAACCCCAAATATAACTGCAACTGCCACTTATGGAATGCCCTTGTGCGCTATTAGGGAAATAGACAGACTCATCAATCGGTGCCATTGCTTTGGCTAAATTGGCAAAGCACAACATTAAAATACAAAATGCAAACTGACCCAATTGCCTAGCTATCATCACGAATTCCTGCCTCAATAATTCTTTGGTAGAAACTATCTCCTGCCCTACAGGTTCCAGTACTCACTAATAGATAAACCTGATATCCACTATCATCTAGCACTCCAATTGAACTACAAGATACCTTTGCCTGACACCGCTCAAGCCCTTCACCTTCAAAATTATAGTTAGTCTCAGTACTAAGCTGGCAGCTTCCTTGTGCCTGTGGGCTATAAAAACGGCTAATATCAATTTGCATCGCAGAGCGGGCTGCCATTTCGGCTCTTGTGCCTAAGACCATGGATACCAACTGTTGACTATTACGTTGTTGATTTCGATTGGCAACCGCGGCAACAAAGCCCACCACCACAATGATAAAAATAACCAACACCAAACCACTGCCTTGTTGCCTATGGCGTGTTGTAGATAAGTGCATCATGGTCAAACTTGATCTCCTCACCACGGTCAGAAAACGTTAATTCAATTTTAATTAACCCATTTCGTTGCAACTCAGGCTGTGTAACTTGAAAACTGGCTTGGCTAAGATTTTCAGCGACTAGCGCTCCACTTCCAAGCTGACTCGGTGTTAGTGCAGTACGATTTAAAGGGTAGTTAGCGTAACGATAAATACGCTGATTTTGATAACAAAAGGCGACGGGAGCACGATAAAAATAAAGTCGCTTAGCCGGAGATTGAATTGAAAAACCGGTCGCTTGAGTCAGCGAGACATCAACCATAGTGGCACGGTTCACATCGGTAAACTCAACATCGGCATCTACTTCTGCTATCTGGCTATTTGCCGTTGGGGCTTGACGTAATAATGCCGCATTGGTTGGATAAACGACGAGCCGCTCTCCTTTCGATACACTTTTATTTATAGGCAAAATACGAATAGCACTTGATGCCGCTTGAGGGGAAGGAAGGGTATTGTAAATCGCGCTATTGGTGATAGGTAAAAACTCAATACAGTCATTTTCCACCAGCACACTGTTGGGTACGGCTTCTCTTAATTCTCGGCTTAAACGCTCTGTAATAAAGCGCCCTTGTTGGATAAGCGCTTCACGCGCGGTGGTATCGACATAAATGCCCATCCCTTGGCTAATCACTGAACCTAAAAACAACCCAACGACAGATAAAAGAATAATGGAAATCACCATTTCAATCAGGGTAAAACCACGCATTAAAAGTTTCCCCTCGTTGCAGCAAAAGGATAGCGGTTGCCACTAGGGTCGATGATCACTACCGATATTCGTTTATAGTCGGTTATCGTGCCTGCATCTTGCCCAGTCATAACACCGCTACTGTTTTGTTCATAAAACACTTTAATCTCAACGTTATAACGTTGGTAATCAGCACTAATATCAGCGCCTAATACATCTTTAACTGGACCAGTTAAGCCATGAAAATCATCAACATCGTTATAAAGCGTATTCGCATTTTCACCCGCGTCAGGTCCAAGCGCACTCGGCAAGGTGCAAGTTTCTCGCCCTGTGGTAGCCACCAACACACACTCCGGCACCCCACCATTGGGGCCAGAGTTTTCGTCAAAAGCGCGGCCCATTACCTCATCTAATACGGCGCGACCAAGCTCAGCCGCTTTCACCGCCAATACCTGTTCAGCACTCTGCTGAGAACGCGGATAAAGCGCAGCGGTGATGCCGGTCATAGCAATCGCAATCAAGGTGATCACAATGATCATCTCGATTAAGGTAAAGCCTGTTTTTCTCTTAGCAGCCATAAATAAACCCTTCGCTATTGATGCACACTTGACGAGACTCTCCAGACTGGGGGTTGCTTACTGTCACTGTACATTGAGCGGCAAGGCATTGAGCGGCGCGCCCTAAGCTATCAAAATCAAAATAGTGGCTACCGTCGTTATTGGTCAATGTCAGGGTAATATCGTTTGCTGCCGCATCAACAAAACTGCTGTCTGTCGACGGATTGGGTAGTGAGGTGGTGCAAGCACCAGCAGAAACGGAAGGAGACACTTGTTGCGCTTGATTATTGCTGACCAACCAGCGGTTACAATAGCCCGTGCGCTGCATGGCACGGTTTTGCGTTAAACGTAATGAGGCCAGAACTTCACTTTGCGTCGTAATGGTAGAAAATGTGGAAACACCACTGTAGCGGCTCGCCGCATAAACAGAGACAATACCAAGCAGTAGAATAACGACAATCAGTTCGATCAAGGTAAAAGCCGACTGCTTCACTAAACGTTGCCGCATCACAATGCCTCAAACAAAAAATAAGTGCTTAGATTATATAAGAAATAGCGGAGTTAGACCTAAAATTTGCTGGGTTTTATTGCGAGAAGAGCTGGGTCGATCAGATAGATATAATAAAGGCCAGCATTGCTGGCCTTTATTCAAAAACTTAACAACCGTCAGAACTTACTGATGTGGAATAGACTGCAGAACTAGTTGCCTCTGTATAAGTGACATAGCAATTTGTTTTTGCAACAGAAGACGCATTTGTAAGCTTGCTATCTTTAAACGTAATCAGGTAAGCTGCAGGGCTTGAACCTGAGACTTGAGACGTCCAATCACTACTTAAACCAACCACCGCCCCAGCGATACCATTAGCACTAGCTGTTGGATAGCCATAAATAGTTTCAATGCCATCTTTAGTCTTGGTTGCAGAACTCTTTGTTTCTAGACCTTCAATTGCTGCTTTACCATATACAATACCAGCGGCACCATCTAAAGCACCTTTTAGGCCTTGTAGGGATGACTTACGAGCATCATTTTGCAAATTCAAGAAACGAGGTGCTGCGGTCACCGCTAAAATACCCAAAATTACAATTACCACCACTAGTTCAATAAGGGTGAAACCGCCTTGTCTTTTCATAGTTACCATCTCTCTATGTTTAAATTAAATACGCAGACTTACTGCAAAGTTACGGTCACACGACCTGTTTTAATCTCGTACACAAACTCGTGTGCGGTTCCGCCCTCTTTTTGTACATAAGTACAAGTGGATAAATCCGTATCGGCTTGTGCTGAGTATTTTACGTCAGAGTTAGTCGCAGCATTAGCAACTGTGTCAACTGTTGGTGGGTTTTGTAATAAATTATCCATTAAATCAATACATGCTTGGTCAGTAACTGCATTTGGGTAACTAGCATTATCGGTATTCAACGCAATTGGATAACCATTACGAAAGCCGGTTGATGTCCCACTGCTGTCTTCCGAACGAGTTAACCAAAAGTTTACCCCATCATAATTGACGGTATTTTGTTTCTCAGCACCCAGCGTCACCGATGTTCTTGCTTGTGCCTCCCACTGAGCACGAGCCGACAACACACCAGTAGCATAACCACCAGCGACACCTTCAATACTGGCTTTTTTGGCTTCATCGGCTACATCTAAGAAACGAGGCAACGCAGCAACGGCAAGTAAGCCGACTACCACAATGACAACCACTAATTCAACCAAAGAAAAACCGGTTTGCTTGTTATGCATGCATCTACCCATTCATTTATTAGTTGAGCGTATTATACTCATGTATTTTTACATAACTATATGTTTAGTGACAATTTACCTTACTATGCCGGAAAATCGACACGAACAGTAAACTTATCATTCAAAATTTCAATAGTTATCACTTGTTTTTTACTATAATGATAACGACATTGATATTGGTTAGTTTGAACTTTAGCATCAATCGCAACCACATAGCTTTCTAGCACTTTCTCATCAGGATACAGCAAAAGTAGCCAATGCTGGCAATTGAGCGTTGATGATTTATCCTTAACCTGAGCATGATGTACAGCACTCCCATTATTAAACAGTGGTAGTACCCAACCGGCCTTGCTCATTGTTAACTGTTGACCATCCACATTCAGAATTAAAGGCTGACCTTTTAGTAACCAGTTTTGTTTATAAAGATTGGCACTTTCAACAATTCGGTTACGTGCAACCGCAAAAGCCGTTTGGTTCGCCTCCTGCTCTATTGACTTCCAAACAAATAAAAATGAAAGCAACAAAATGAGTACCAGAAAAAGCCAAATCACGAACTGAGAGCGCTCTATCGCTGTTTTCATATTAACGACCTTTAATCGCGTCTAACATGCCCCACATTGGTAAGAAAATACCCAGTGCTAGCACCAATACCATACCAGCGACAATCACCAATAAAATCGGTTCGATGCGAGCCGTTAATGTTTTAAGATCGTAATCCACTTCTCGATCATAGAAATCAGCGACTTCCAGCAACAACTCATCAATACGTCCCGTTTCTTCACCCACTGAAATCATCTGAATGACTAATGGGGTAAAGATATGCGCATTAATTGCTGTAGCTGACACGCTTGTCCCAGCTTCAATCGCGGCTTTCATTTCCAATAGCCGAGACTCTAAAAACTTATTATCTAATGCTTCTGCAGATAAAGCGACAGCTTGGTTAAGCGGTATACCTGCTTTCAACATTAACGCGAAGGTGCGAGAGAAACGCGCAAGCTGAGCTCTGTTAACTATGCCACCGACAATGGGCATTCGCAGGCGAAATTTATCCCATTTTTCACGACCGGCTGCGGTATTCAACCACGCTCTAAATCCAAATAAACCACCAATAATAACGCCGACCATCATTGGCCAATAGTTGACAAAAAAATCTGACATACCAATCAAAATACGCGTCGGTAGCGGCAAGTCGACACCAAAACGACTAAACATACTGGAAAATTGAGGTATCACTTTAATGTTGAGAATGAATAGTGCGACCACGATAAAGCTAATCACAAACGTTGGATAACGCATTGCCGTTTTAATCCGCTTACGGGTTTCCACTTCTTGTTCGTAATAGTGAGAAAGTTGCAATAACGCCTCATCAAGCCGGCCTGTATTCTCCCCGACCTGAATCATAGAGACGAATAATGGGCTAAACACTTTAGGGTGTAATTGCATTGAGCCAGACAAACTGCGCCCGTTTGTCAATTCAGCACTGACCTCTTCTAATGCTTCTTTTAACTGTTTATTGGCGCAATTTTGGATCAACCCTTTCATTGAGCGTAATAACGGCACCCCAGCTTTGGTTAAGCTATAAAGTTGACGACAAAATATCACCAATACTTCGAGCGGTACTGCTGGTGTGAATACGCTTTTCCAGTCAACATTAAAACCAGCCGAGCCTTTGTCTGATGAGATTAGCGTCGGAATAACCCCTTTATTAAATAAAGCTTCAGCGGCCAGCTCTTCAGTTGGAGCATCCACTTGCCCCGAGGCTTTACTGCCATCTAAATTTCGGCCTTGATAGCGATAAGTTGGCATTGGTTATCCTATAAATAAATCGCTTGGATGACGCCCGATGAATCACCTTCACCCAAGTTCATCACTTCATCTAAACTGACGATACCTTGCAACGCAAATTCCATTGCAGATGCCAGCAGTGGTTTATACTGCTCGGATTGACGCGCAGCAGCGGCAAAGCCAACCGCATCATTTGCCCTTAAAGCATCCATCATGCCGTGTTCCAGCTCGAGCATTTCAAACACACCAATTCGACCACGGTATCCGGTTAAATTACAGTTTTGACAACCGCGACCATGAGTAAATGTCGCCTCGACTTGGTTTGGGAAACGAACCGCTAACCACTGTTTACGAGCTTCATCCACTTCCTCATTGGTCTTACAATCTGGGCACACTTTACGTACCAAACGTTGTGCCACTACAGCACGTACGGCACTGGCTACTAAATAACCTGGCGCGCCCATATCCATCATCCGTAAAGCACTGTCGACCGCATCATTGGTATGCAACGTACTAAGCACCAAGTGACCGGTTAGCGCTGCACGTAAACCAATTTCAACCGTTTCTTGATCACGCATCTCACCAACGAGAATGATATCTGGGTCTTGACGCAAAAAGGTTCTGAGTACTTTTGAAAAATCGAGATCAATTTTGGTATTGATTTGTACTTGGTTAACACGCGGTAGACGATACTCGACTGGATCTTCAGCAGTAATGATTTTTTTGCCCGGAACATTGAGTTCGGACAACGCACCGTACAAGGTGGTGGTTTTACCTGAACCGGTTGGCCCAGTGACTAATATCATGCCATGTGGGCGTTTAAGTTGGCGACGCAAACGCTTAAGCAGATCATCGGGAATACCTGATTCTTCTAGCTTACGGACTCCAGAAGACTGATTGAGCAAGCGCATCACCACTGACTCACCATATTGCACTGGCATGGTAGACATACGAATATCGACCGATTGGCCTTTGACTCGGATATTAAAACGACCATCTTGTGGTAGGCGTTTTTCTGAAATATCAAGGTTTGCCATCAGCTTTAAACGCAGTACTAACGCAGAAGCAATGTTAGTTTCATTGAGGAGGGTTTCATGCAATACGCCATCAATACGCTGACGCAAACGCAACACATTGGCATCGGGTTCGATATGAATATCCGATGCCCCGACTTGAATCGCATCTTCAAATAGTGAGTTAATCAGCTTAACAACCGTAACTTCATCACTATCGTCTCCACCAATATCAAAATCAAATGCATCGTTACCTTGGTGCTCAAGCTGTAACTGTTCGGCAAAGGAGGCAATTTCTTTTGTACGGCGGTAGTAACGGTCAAACCCTTCAACCAATTGTTTTTCATGTGCGATAGCAAATTCAAAGCGATATTGCGGCAGTTGAGTTAACAGTGATTCTTGGGCAAAGAGATCCGCAGGATCACTCATTGCCACGCGCAGTATGTCGCCATTTTGACCAATAACTAGAGCACGTAGACGGCGCGCATGAACTTCAGGCAGTAGTTGCACCGCGTCAATATCGACGTTCGCTCTGCTCAAATCAATTAAAGGTAGAGACAGTTGCTGAGACAAAAAGCTCAACATTTGCTGTTCCGATAAAAAACCAAGTTCGATAAGGGTGTCACCGAGTTTACGACCGGTGTTTTTTTGCACGGCAAGTGCTTGTCCAACCTGCTCTTCAGTAATGATGCCTTCTTCAACCAGCAGATCACCTAGCCGTTTACGTAACTTAATTTGCATTTGCACTCTCCTCTAAACTACCGAGCACTTTCAGGCGATCACGAATAAATAACTGTGACTGATTAGAGAGCCCGACTTTAGTGAGTGATTGTTGATAAGAGTATTTAGCTGCGCTTAAATCCATATTTCGCTCTTGGGTAATCGCAAGCCCAAGCCACCAGCGAGCATTCTCACTGTCTAGCTTGACTAAAGATTGGTAGCTTTCCAAAGCCATCGTATCTTGTTTCACTTTTTGTGCTAACGCTGCCCGCAGCGCAAGATAGTCCACGGAAGGATTATGCGGTAAGTGCACTAATGGGGTTAATGCCGCCTCGGTTTGCTTTTCTTTAAGCAGTAATTTAGCCAAAGCAATACGTAACGCTTCACCTTCATAATTCGATTTGATACCAGCCTGCAAGATATCGAAAGCCTTACGTGCATCACCTTTACCGTAATATAAAGCGGCCAATTTTTGGCGAGCAATGTCATTATCAGGAGTGTAACGCAATACTTCGTTGTACGAATCTAAGGCTTCTTTCAGTGAATTACTGTCTACCGCTTTAGCGGCGCGCTGCATCGCTTTTTCTGCAAGTTGCTGTGGGGTTAACTCGACTTGTTCGATCATCACACTAGATGTATCGACAATCACAGAAGTCTCTGGTATTGACGCAACTTGCGCAATCTTAATCGGTGCATTTTTTTCTGGTTCAGCAGGAGAAGGCACACGCTGCACTTCAACATATAATTTAGAATCAGTGCGAGACTGTAACGAGGGCACTGAATAAACCTGACCATCATTGGTCACTATTTTTTTGGTCGGTGACGGAACCTCTTGCTCACTAAAAGCAATGGGGGTTGTCAATGTGCTGACTTGCTCGCTAACCGTCACTTGCTGCTGTGAAACAGCCCAACCACCAACAGCTAAACTGGCAGCAAAGCCGGCAACTAACCATAACCAAGCTCGGCTGCGCTTTACTTTGGCAACCTTTGCTTGTTCAAGGATCGCCATCGTCGGGCGTTGCTGCGCAAGTTCGGATAGCGCATTATTAATAGCACTCATGACTGACTCCATCCCCAAATAAAAGGGCGTTTAAACTTAGGCTTACAGGTATCAAAAGTGTCGTGAATAGCTGTAAATAGGTGTTGATTATCAATACTCGATTGCCCCTGAGTAAATGCGAGCAATAGTGCTTTATGACAAACTTGATTAATCAAACGTGGTATTCCATGACTCGCTCGCCAGATGGCTTTTTTCTGTTCAAGACTAAACAGTTCCGTTTTAGCGCCGGATTTAGTGATACGGCTATCGACATAAGCAACAGACTCATCTAATGATAAAGGTCGCAGAGAGGCACTAAATGTTATCCGCTGACGAAATTGTCGCAAATGGTGCTGTGCTAAACGCTCATCCAACTCGGGTTGCCCGATCAAAACCAATTGCAGTAATTTGGTGTATTCAGTTTCTAAGTTACCAAATAACCTTAATATTTCTAATGCATCGTCAGGTAAGGCCTGTGCTTCATCAACGATAGCGACCACTCTTTTTCCTTGCTGCTTGAGCGAAATCAGTTGCTTCTGAATTTGGTCAACAATATCAGCTTCATTTTGTTTGCCCAGCCCTAATTCATTCGCAACCGCTTGCCGCAGTTCTCGACCATTTAAGGCGGGGTTGGGCAGGTAAATTAACTCGATATGTGGTTGCAGGTGATTGATCAACATCCGGCAAACCATGGTCTTGCCCGTCCCCACTTCACCCGTTATCTTGATCACCCCCTCACCTAACTCAATCGCAGCACTCACCGTCTGAATCGCTTCATAATGTGGGGCTAACCCCAAAAACAACGAGGTATTGGGCGTTAAGTGAAAAGGTAATTGCTCAAAGCCAAAATGCTCAAGATACATGGTGTCTATTCTTCGTCTGGGAACCACTCCTGCAGCAATTCACGTGAACGTTCGAGCTCTTTTTGCCAAGTATTGACACCAACAACGGTTGGTTTAAGCAAAATAACCAGTTCTGTTTTTTGGGTGATTTTAGATGTATTTCTAAATAAGTGCCCAAGTGCAGGAATGTCACCTAAAAATGGGACTTTAGAGACTTGATTTATATTGTTGGACTTCATCAAACCACCAATGACCACAACATCGCCATCCTGAGCTCGAATAATGGAGTCAGACTCTCGAATCGTGCTTTTTGCTAGAGGTAAAATGATTTTCGTCTCACCATAATCAATTTCTTTATTCTGCTGCTCGACTTCAATGACCGCAGGATGAACATGGAGAAATACATTCCCTTGGTCATCAATTTGCGGTGTCACATCCAGAGAAATACCAGAAAAGAATGGCGTTAATTCAACTTCAGGTGCAACATTTGAGTTATCACCATTACCCACGACACTCGATAAATCAGTCACATAATATTCATCAGCCCCAACTTTAATCACTGCTTTTTGGTTATTGGATGCCGTTATTCGTGGGCTAGAAAGAACATTGAGATCACCTTGTGTACCCATAAAGCTCAACACAGCATCAAAGCTACCACTTGATATCACAACATTTGACTGGCCACCCAACAATGCACCGATCGAATCTAGTACAGGCAAAGCTGCCGGTAAAATATTGCCCGCGGCATCTTTGACGATACTGCCAGCACCTATGGTGTAACTGTTGCCATTTGAGGAGAACATCTTCGACCAATTGATACCTTGTTGGTATCCATCACTTAACGTTACCTCAAGAATTTTGGCTTCTAAAATGACCTGACGTTGCATTCGGTCATGAGAAATCCCGAGAAAATTGCGCACTTCGCGAATTTCATCAGGGTAAGCGCGAACCGTAATCACACTGGCTTGAGGCGTTACGACAACACTCTGTCCCTGCCCTGAACCAATCAACTGCAAAACGGCTTTTTCTAACTGCGGCCAAAAGTCACTCTCACTGATGGTTTCTATTTCAGTGCCGCCTTTAGTATTGGTTGATGATTTGACAGTAGTTGAGTCTGAATCTGAACTCACGCTCAAGCTTGAGTTACGTGAAGACCCAGAACTGTTATTCGAGCCCGTATCAGTGTTGGTGATGGTACCGGTGCTAATCGATGTCAGCGAGCGACCAGTGCGCTTGAGTTGCAAATAATCAACAGGAATCGTCACCGTACGTAAGCCAGCCGGATAGACCTGAATCACTTTGCCTTTTTTGGTGATTTCAAATCCATACATATCGCGTACAACCGATAGTACATCATCAAGTGTGACATCGGTTAAGTTAACCGTTACACGTCCTTCAACATTAGGGTGAATAGCAGCACTAAATTCTGTTCCTTTGACCAAACTGGCAAAGAAGGCTTTTGCCTCGACATTATTGGCTTTAATTCGAAAACGCTTCACCGTTTCTTGGCTACGTGGTGTTACCCCTTCGATGTCAGGCATAAGATCAGCTTCCACAGAAGGAGGAAGCGCGTCTAAGTTTCGGCCATTCGATTCATTAATCGACTGATTTAAAGATTGCTTAATCTCTACTGGATCACGATGTCCCATCGAACAACCCACTAATGATGTAATCAACACGCCTAATACGATTTTACGCATACGATTTCTACTACCTTACTGCTTAATATCTAGGGAAAAGAGGCCTAAGTTCCATAACCTTCCTCCACGAGAAAGCGTCACTTGTTGAGGTTCAATAGCTTGCACGGTATAGCCCCTCAATGACTCCCCAACGGTGATTACCTCGTCATTCAATACGGCAACACATGGTGTCTTTTGCTGGCAGGTAATACTTTGCAAAGTAGGTAGCGGATAGCTAACTACCTTTTTAGCTCGAACAACACTTTGTTCTACCCAGCCTAATGGTGCGGTAGGGTCTTGCGTTGCCCAACTGTGGAATGCAATAGCCGACAACAATAATGAGAAAACAACCTTAGCCACCAATAAACTCCTGTCTAACCCCTAACGTATACACTTCCATGATCACTCTGGCTTGAGGGTAATCTTCCACCGAGTATTGAAAGTGACGCCAGTAATACTTCATTGGTAAACTTTCCAGACTGGCGAGATAGTTTAAAATTGCAAAATATTCCCCAGTAAACTCAAGTCGAACCGGGTGGACATAATAGCCTGAATATTCTGATGTTTTACTGTTATTGGCTATCGATTCTGCACTCAAAGACTCTAGCGACACAAGTTTTAAATTTTGACTGTTCGCTAACACGCTTTCTAACTGTTCTGCCATTTGCGCAGGTGTGATCAAGCTGTCGACCACTTTGGATAACTCCAGTGACAGCGCTTGGCTTTGCTCTAATAACTGTTTGAACTCTATATCAATCTCTTGATTTGGATCTTTATTGAGTTTAGCAGTAAGTAACAGAATATCGCCTTGAATACGCTGATTGCTTTGCTCAAGCAATTGAAGTTGCAATTTATTGGCTGTGATTGACTTCAGTGTCGGTTCCAGTAATAAGCTAAAAATCAACAATACGCTGACCACCAGCCCACACAGTGCAATTAACACTTTCTCGCGCGGGCTAAGTTTTGAGAATTTGTTATTGAGATCCTGCCAATTCATTATTTATCACCTTCCGTTGTTTTAAGCTCAAAGGTGATGATGTCTTGCTCATTACGACCTATTTTCAGCTTCTCAAAGCTACGTCCAACCAAGTTAAGCTCACTTTTAAACTGGCTTAACCAATTAGGAATCACTTTAGCTTCACGAGCGAGACCGTGAAGATCAAGCTTGTCTGAATCGATCTCGATTGAGGTTAATGAAATATCATTGCGACTTAATTTGGCCAATGAGCGCATCACTCCTGAATAGCCTACTTGTTGCGATTCATCGAATTGATGCACGGCATTTAAAGAGTCTTGCTTGGCTTTTATTTCAAGCTTAAGTCGCTCAATTGCGGCGATTTTATCCGCTGATGGTTTATGGCGGTCTGCTTTTTGTTTCATTTGTTCAAATTGAACGTTCAGTGTTTGAGCTTCGCTTTGTACCATTTGTAACTGTCGAAGTTGGCGCTGATTTTGCCATTGATAACCGACATACATAAGCAACATTAACAATGTCACGCCACCACATACTGTAGCCACTGCAGATAAAGAAAAATAGTCTTTCTTCGGTTTGAGATGATCTGGATACAGATTTAGCATCTCATCATTAATACTGGTAATTTTTTCGAGCAAAAGATCCACTGAATCAGGGTGGCGATCATCTAATAAAGAAACTTTAACGCTTAAACGCTCATTTAACGCATCGACTAACTCTTGTTGATCTTCTTCATCACACTGCACTTTTAACTGATGAAGTGAGGCACCTTTCAGTTGCGATGAAAGGTAATCTATCGAACGTTGCAGCTCTAGAGCTAACCCATCAAGTTGTAATGCTGAACTTGCTACGCCAGTTATAGGAGGAACCACACCTCTCATGGTGCGTTGAAAACTGCATTTACGGTCAATAAATGCATCGAATTTAAAACTGCTATTTTTATTGCGATGCAATAAAAGAAAGTTACCTAATTCCCCAGCACTGTGTGCCCACACTTCACTTTCAGGGATAACCTTACCCAGTAACAAACCGTTGGCTTGCAATAATGCACTAACCTCCAGTACCAAACGTTTTGCCACCACATAAGCCTGAATTTTATTGCCAATAGGCAACGGAAAAGCATCCGCAACGATTTCGGTCACTTTTTCGGTAATCAGATCCTTAAGTAAAAATGGCAGCGCTACCGACCATTCTTCCTTCGGTAAATTTGGTTTTTCAATTTGATAGGTTTGATAAAGGTTGGAGTGCAAAACAAGGTGAACCACCAAACCTTTTGCATTAAGCGCCTTTACGCTATCGAGTAATACACTCTGCCACGTTGCTCCCTTAAGAGGAACCTCCCTTGGCAAAGTAATGCCCTCTAACGAGGAGAAATAGATAGCCTCTGGCTGTACAACAACAAAAAGTTGTTTAGTCGCCGCTTTTGATGGTTTTATTTTTTCAATCAGTGACTGAACATTCATTGAGGATCGCTTTTATTTTTTACGCCAACGATTTCTTCGCCCTGCTTTTACAGTACGACCAGCTATTTTTTCTGGTAACAAGGGAAGTTCTTCTTCAAACAATCTCCCTTGACCACCTTGAATACCAAGGTTTTGCAATGTTTGCCATTCTTGTTCAGTCTCAACACCAACAGCAATAACCTGTGTCTGAGTTCCACTACAAACACCAAGCATACTACGAACAAACAGTTGATTCTCATGCCTTTGGTCTATTTTTTTAACCAAACTGCGATGTAACTTTAGATAATCAATGTTTAAATCTTTTATGTAATGAGTGCTGACGATGGTTCTACCTGCTTGACTCACGACCACTTTAGCGCCTAGGTTTGAAATCATTTTTATCACAGGCCGCATATAATCAAGGTGCTGTACTAATCGCCCTTCTGGAAATTCAAATGAGAGCAAGCCCCTAACATCAGAAGAGAGTTGAAGTAACTCATATCTAAACCATTTGAAGTATGGTTTATCAGCAAAAGGGATTACGTGCATATTAACTGAAACCGGATCAGTAAGTTCTGATGTTTTTAATAAGCGCAGCACTTTCAATAGCACCGCACGATCCATCATCATTTCATAACCGACGGTTTCTAGCGCAGCATGAAACCGAGAAGCTTTGAGCACGCCCAACTCAGGATCATCAATACGAACAAATAATTCATTATGTACCCATTTTAAATCATTTGATTTTTCAATTAAATAACAAGACTGTCGGCACAACAAAATAGCATCTGGAGTAAGCACTTGATCAAACAAGGTTCTCCAACGAACATTTCCTCGCTCTTCTTGAATAAAATTGCTCTTTTTAAAACGACTCCAAGTATTCACACTTTGTAACTGCGCACTTTTCAGTGCAGTTTCAGCCTCATCCAATACTCGGCCACGTCGCTCGCCTTCGCTGTACATGCTGATACCAATGTGGCACCAATTTTCTGGATCAAGAGGCTCTGGAGGGTTAACACGTGCAAATAATTTCAGGCATTGCACTGCGATAGAGGCGACCTCTTTGACGCCCTGATGAGGCACAAAAATAGCAAAATCCGCATCGTAATAGCGCGACAATATAACATCAGGATAACGCTGTATCACATTAGAAATACTTTCACCCACTTCGACGATCAGCTCATCCGCGACTTTTTTACCGCACTCTTCGCACAGAGAATCCCAATCATCAATACGTATCATCAACACTCCACCACGAGCACCACTTTCAAGTAGAGCGGATTCCAATTTGCTATCAAATAATACGCGGTTAGCTGTTCCGGTCAGTTTGTCTAAGAAAGTCTGAGTACGAATGAAAGTATCGAATCGACTGCGCTCTTGACGGGCATCTTGCAGCTCATCAATTAACACATCAAGTGCTTCACTTGCGGTGTAAGGCCACTCACGGTGATCCCCTTGCGCATATTGCTCTACTCGACCAGCTAAGATCATACGACCACGCTCTTCAAGCAATTCAGATCCTATCAACTGCTCTTTCAACCATTTGATGCCTCTGATCAAACAGAAAACTATCAGCCCGACCGCTAGGGTAATGGACCACATCGCTCCTAACGAATAGCTGTAGCCAAGGTATGGAGGAATGGCTTTGAAAGAGACGCTATAACTGGGATTGCGCTGCAAGGGGATATCAATATGATAAAGACGCTCAGGTGCAATTGTTGAAGAGGTATCTTTAAAGCGATAGATAACACCCGCTTGTGAAGTTAGCTGCATCTCGACAATATTACTGGCTTGCAACATTTTAGGCATCCAACGTTGCATTGAATAGGCAGCGTCAGGGTCTTCCATTTCTTTGTCTACGACTTCCACAATCCCGGTCAGATAGTGATTGAGGTACTCTTGTCCTATACGCTGAAAAGACAAGGTTCCACCAATAAACAAAATAAACATCGCACTGGTAACGATTAAGGTAACAAATGTCCCTAAGCGCGTGCTCAGTTTCAATGTGGGGGTATACCGCATGAATACTGAATTCCTTTTCGATTCAAACCATATAAAAAGAAAATGTGCCGACAGATAAGAAAGTCTTAACTAGGGCGTGCTGACCTAATGATAACTATATAAAAAAGCCGCGGTTTTCGCGGCTTTTTTCGAAATTGGAGCGTTTAGAATGGGATGTCGTCATCAAAATCCATCGGCGGCTCGTTATATTGTGGCTGAGCCTGTTGAGGTGCAGACTGCTGCTTTTGAGGTTGCTGCTGCATCGCTGGTTGTTGAGGTTGTCCCCATCCACCTTGTTGCTGAGGCTGTGACATACCACCTTGTGCAGGTGCACCGCCTTGAGCACGGCCACCTAACATTTGCATTACGCCGTTAAAACCTTGAACAACAACTTCTGTTGTATAACGGTCTTGGCCACTTTGATCTTGCCACTTACGCGTTTGTAATTGGCCTTCGATATAAACCTGCGAACCTTTACGCAAGTATTCACCAGCGACTTCAGCTAATTTGCCAAATAGTGCAACACGGTGCCATTCGGTTTTTTCACGTTGCTCACCCGTTGCTTTATCACGCCATGACTCTGACGTTGCGATGGTGATATTTGCCACAGCACCGCCACTTGGCATATAACGAATTTCTGGGTCGTTACCTAGGTTACCCACTAAAATAACTTTATTTACTCCACGGCTTGCCATGTTTTGCTCCGTCTTCCATCATGAGTGTTCTAAAAATAGCTAACTAGGATACCACGCTTTACGCGGGGTACAAATATACATAGAGAGACTGACAAATATTCAGCACTATGCCCCACCCTTTTTCTCTTTTTTTAGAGCAGCTCCCTCAAAATTAATGGTGATAAAATACTCATTTACTTTCTCATATGAAACCAAACGCAATCTCGTTTCTTTGATTCGCATTATTTGGGCAGTTAGTTCATTTTCGCGACAGATGGATAATTGTTATCCACTGAGTAAATAAAGGATATCCCATTAACAGGACGTTAAAATGAGAAAAGCCAACTATACCCGCACCATTTATTTTTTGTGTTTAGATGCTCAAAGCTCCTCACCCTATATCGAACAGCTTACCTCGCTATTAGCGCTACCGATCCCCCAAATAGAGCCAGAAGCACTGCGCCAATCTAGCGGTTTTGACAAACATAAAATACTAATGATTGATTACGGTAACTATACACAACTTAAGCAACAGCTAGGCAATAACCCACTAAACAGCAATCACCACGAAACGATATTATTCAACGTATCACAGCGTCTTACCACCGATGAATTGCTCACATTTGGTCATTTAAAGGGGCTATTTTACCGTAGCGATAGTTTCGAAAGCATCGCACATGGACTCGGTGAGATCATTAATGGCCAAAACTGGCTACCTCGCCATGTCACCAGTCAATTATTGCATTATTACCGTTATACTTTTGAGTCTCATACTGCACAGGTCATTACCGATTTAACCGCTCGCGAGGTGCAAATTTTGCGTAGCCTTCAAACCGGAGCATCCAACAGTCAGATGGCTGAAAGCCTGTTCATTAGTGAGTTCACCGTGAAGTCTCATCTTTATCAAATATTCAAAAAACTCTCGGTAAAAAAACGCTCACAAGCGATCGCTTGGGCAAATCAAAACATACTATCTTAATTATGAGGCATGGCACAGAATTTCATCATCATCAAAGTGTTGATGATGATACCCACCAGTAAAGCGTGGTAAGGTTGCGCCATCTTCCAATTATTATTCACAATTATAAGGTTATAGCATGATCAAAAAGTGCCTATTCCCAGCCGCTGGCTACGGTACGCGTTTTCTTCCAGCGACTAAATCAATGCCAAAAGAAATGATGCCAGTGGTTAATAAACCACTGATCGAGTACGGCGTTGAAGAAGCGATTCAAGCCGGGATGACGGGAATGTGTATCGTGACCGGACGAGGTAAACACTCGATCATGGATCACTTTGATAAGAACTATGAATTAGAACATCAAATCAGTGGCACCAACAAAGAAGAGCTGCTGGTTGATATCCGTGAAATCATCGATACCGCTAACTTTACCTATATTCGTCAACGTGAAATGAAAGGCTTGGGTCACGCAATCTTAACTGGTCGTGAGCTGATTGGTGATGAACCTTTTGCTGTCGTGCTTGCCGATGACCTTTGTGTTAATGAAGAACGAGGTGTTCTGGCGCAAATGGTCGCTCTGTACAAACAATTCCGTTGTTCTATTGTTGCGGTTCAAGAAGTTCCTGACGATGAAACACACAAGTACGGTGTTATCTCTGGTGAGATGATTAAAGATGATCTATTCCGTGTTGATGACATGGTTGAAAAACCAGAACCAGGTACCGCGCCAAGCAACCTTGCCATCATCGGCCGCTACATCTTAACGCCTGATATTTTTGACTTAATTGAGCAAACAGAACCTGGTAAAGGTGGGGAAATCCAAATCACCGATGCATTGCTTAAACAAGCGAAGTCAGGTTGCGTGCTTGCTTATAAATTCAAAGGACAACGTTTTGACTGCGGTAGTGTTGAAGGCTATATCGAGGCCACTAACTACTGTTTTGAAAACATGTATAAGAAAAATGAGCAGAAAGTCGCGCTAGACAAACATTCAACGCACAAAGCTTAACTTACCTAAATTGTTCAGGCCTTAGTTGCTGTTTAGTTAAGCATCTTATGAAGCAAAATAGTTGCCAATAAAGCCACGTTAAACTGCGTGGCCTTTTAATTACTGTTTTTTTATCCAGTATCTATTTGCACAAAACTCACACTATGCAATACTTGCCACACTTGGTGTTACATAGAGCATAGATGATGGATAAAATCGAAGTTAGGGGCGCACGCACCCACAATCTAAAAAATATCAACCTGATTATCCCACGCGATAAATTAATCGTAATTACTGGACTTTCAGGGTCAGGAAAATCGTCGCTTGCCTTTGATACTTTATATGCGGAAGGGCAACGTCGCTATGTTGAATCTCTTTCTGCCTATGCTCGCCAATTCTTATCTTTAATGGAAAAACCCGATGTAGACCATATTGAAGGGCTTTCTCCAGCGATATCTATTGAACAAAAATCAACATCACATAACCCACGTTCGACAGTCGGCACTATTACTGAAGTCTACGACTATTTACGCCTACTTTATGCTCGTGTTGGTGAGCCTCGTTGCCCAGAACACAAAGTGCCATTAAGCGCACAAACCGTTAGCCAAATGGTCGATAAGGTTCTTGAGCTCCCCGAAGGCTCAAAAATGATGCTGCTAGCGCCCATCGTCAAAGAGCGCAAAGGTGAGCACGTCAAAACATTGGAAAACCTTGCAGCCCAAGGTTTTATTCGTGCCCGTATAGATGGTGAAACTTGCGATCTTTCCGATCCTCCAACACTAGAACTGCATAAAAAGCACACCATTGAAGTAGTGGTTGATCGCTTCAAAGTTCGCAACGACTTACAGCAACGCCTCGCTGAATCTTTTGAAACCACTCTTGAGTTATCTGGCGGTATTGCAGTCGTAACGGATATGGATGGTAAAGGGGAAGAAATTGTATTTTCGGCTAACTTTGCCTGCCCACATTGTGGTTACAGCATGCAAGAGCTTGAGCCTCGACTGTTTTCGTTCAATAACCCAGCAGGGGCCTGCCACACCTGTGATGGCTTAGGAGTACAACAATACTTCGATCCTGAACGCGTAATACAAGACAGCAATTTGAGTTTAGCGCAAGGAGCGATTCGCGGGTGGGATCAAAAAAACTATTACTACTTCCAAATGCTCACCTCACTTGCAACACATTATGATTTTGACTTGCATGTGCCATTCAAAAAATTACCGAAAAAAGTCCAAGAGATCATTTTAAAAGGCTCTGGCAGAACTGAAATCGAGTTCAATTATATCAATGACCGTGGTGACATTCGTGTTAAACGCCACCCATTTGAAGGGATTCTTAATACCCTTGAGCGCCGTTACCGTGATACAGAATCAAATTCGGTGCGTGAAGATTTGGTGAAATACATTTCAACCAAACCTTGCACCAGTTGTGATGGTACACGCCTACGTGTTGAGGCTCGCAATGTGTTTATCAACAATACGGCACTACCTGAAGTGGTTGAGCTTAGTATCGCCGACGCGCTGCAATTCTTCCAAACCTTAGCGCTGACTGGGCAAAAAGCACAAATTGCTGAAAAGGTAATGAAAGAGATCAATGATCGCTTACACTTCTTGGTCAACGTAGGGCTTAACTACCTAAACCTCTCTCGCAGCGCTGAAACACTCTCGGGCGGTGAAGCCCAACGTATTCGACTCGCAAGTCAAATTGGTGCTGGCTTAGTCGGTGTAATGTACGTTTTAGATGAACCGTCAATTGGTCTCCACCAGCGTGATAACGAACGGCTATTGAAAACATTGACCCATCTGCGCGATCTCGGCAATACCGTGCTGGTTGTGGAGCATGATGAAGACGCAATCCGTATGGCTGACCATGTCATCGACATTGGTCCAGGAGCTGGTGTTCATGGGGGGCAAGTAGTAGCGGAAGGAAATGTCGACCAAATCATTGCCAACCCTAACTCACTTACAGGTCAGTATCTCAGTGGCGTAAAAGAAATCGCCATCCCTCAGCAACGTACTCCGAGAGATCCAAAGAAAACCGTTGAGCTTATTGGTGCATCAGGCAATAACTTGAAAGATGTCGATTTATCGATACCTGTAGGTTTATTTAGTTGCATCACTGGTGTTTCTGGTTCTGGTAAATCCACCCTTATCAATGACACATTTTTTAAGATTGCTCATACCGCTTTAAATGGTGCTACTACTGCTACACCAGCCCCCTACAAGAAAATAAAAGGGTTGGAACATTTTGATAAGGTTATTGATATCGACCAAAGCCCAATAGGCAGAACACCGCGCTCAAATCCTGCGACCTATACAGGCATTTTTACACCAATTCGTGAGCTATTTTCCGGAACTCAAGAATCACGATCTCGTGGTTATAAACCGGGCCGCTTTAGTTTCAACGTGCGTGGTGGTCGCTGCGAAGCTTGCCAAGGTGATGGTGTTATCAAAGTAGAAATGCATTTCTTACCTGATGTTTACGTCCCTTGCGATGTATGTAAAGGCAAACGCTATAACCGTGAAACGCTAGAAGTACGCTACAAAGGCAAAGCGATTGATGAAGTACTCGAAATGACGGTAGAAGATGCGTATCAATTCTTTGAACCAGTTCCCGTCATTGCGCGTAAGCTAAAAACATTAATTGATGTCGGCTTATCCTATATTCGTCTCGGACAAGCGGCCACAACCCTGTCAGGGGGGGAAGCACAACGAGTCAAGCTAGCTCGTGAGTTATCTAAACGTGATACCGGTAAAACCTTGTACATCTTGGATGAACCAACAACAGGTCTTCACTTCCACGATATCCAACAACTGTTGATTGTCCTGCACCGCCTACGTGACCATGGCAATACCATGGTGGTGATTGAGCACAATTTAGATGTAGTGAAAACCGCAGACTGGATCATTGATTTAGGGCCAGAAGGTGGTCAAGGTGGTGGCCAAATTATTGCCCAAGGGACTCCAGAAGATGTCGCACAGGTCGACATATCTCACACAGCTCGCTTTCTTAAGCCTATGTTGAAATAGAAAAAAACGGTAGAGTAGAGAGACCAGCACTCACGATGGCTGGTTTCTTTTCAACTGGAACGTGAGACCTATGGCTACATTGCATCTAAGCGGTACGCAGCTTGAGAACCAAGCACCAGCAATTCCTTTAAATAAACCTTTTTTATTTTCGATTAGCATCATCTATTTACTGGCAATGCATTTTTTTATGCCTAACCCTGGTGGTTCAGGTTTAGCGCTATCTTTTAACCCAACAACTTGGTTAACGCTGAGCATCACGCTCTCGTTGGGTTTATATCAACTGGCTTCTAACCGTCGGCTACGTTATTCCAAATTAACTATCGGCTTGTTGATTAGCTGCATCATTATGACCATTCCACTGCTTTACACCAATGCGTCACTGGAACTCTCAGTCAGCCGCTTGGTAGGGCTATGGTGCGGGCTATTGCTTTTTGTCTTACTACAACAATTCCGTTTTAGTAACAAACATAAACAGCGATTACTGTGGTTTATTGTATTAGGCGTGTTGATTGAAGCTCTGTTTGGTTTCTATCAGTATTTTCTATTGCAACCAAATAACCTATTTGGTTATAACACTGAGGTAAATCGGCCTTACGGCATTTTTCAACAACCTAATGTCATGGCAAGTTTTCTTGCTACTGGCTTGGTGATTTCCGGTTACCTGCTTGCTCGCCAACCAAAAAAATACAATCAACAATTAAGCGCAGTAAGCCTTTTATATTTCACTCCGCTTTTAACCGCACCGTTATTGGTCGTACTAGCCTCTCGTACTGGCTGGCTTGGTGCAATATTAGGGATTATGTTCGTTCTCCCTTACCTATTTCGATTCTCGACACCAAAACGCTTTTGGGGATGGAGTGCTGCAACATTAATCGGTATCTTGCTCGGTATTGCTGCAATGTATACTCAGGGAAGCGATGGGTTTGTTAGCAATAAAGCCGATCTAGAAAGCCCTCGCCGTTACACCTTTCCTCAAACGCTCGACATGATCATTGAAAAGCCATTTACAGGTTACGGCTACGGTAAGTTTGAAGCGGAGTATTTACTTTATACCGCAAGACAACATCAGCTAAATTCAAGTTATCATCCGGGGCTCCATTCCATGGATCACCCACACAATGAATTACTGTTGTGGGGGGTCGAAGGCGGGTTACTGCCTGTCATCGGAATATTATTGGCGATTGCCTTCGTAATGATGAGGATATACTCAGCCAAGAAAGGAACAAGGCTCGCAGTGTTTGCCTTGTTTATTCCTATCGTCTTACACAGCCAACTGGAATATCCGTTTTATCACTCAGCGGTGCATTGGATAACCTTTATCATCTTGCTTTTTTGGGTTGATCAACGTGTTGCCAAATATAAATACGCACCATTTAGCTCGGTGAGTAAGTCATTACTGAGGGTCATAAGTTTAGTGGCTCCTGTACTGACGGGTTTTTACATGGTGAGTGCACTGCACACTAACCATGTGCTCACTCAGTTTGAAAAATCTCAACCACCAAACCCTGATATCTTACAGAAGGTCACCAATCCTGTAGTGTGGAGAAATCGCTTTGATTGGGATGTGTATAGCACCTATCTCAATATTGGTTTATATACTCAAGACCCCGAACTTATAACGCCTTATATAGATTGGTCATTAGAGATCATTAAGCACCAACCTCGACCTACCTTCTACAGTAATTTGGTGATTGCTTACCAAGGCATTGGCGATGATAGTCGTGCCGAGCAAATTCGCTCGGAGGCCCAATTTCTATTTCCCGACATAGATTTTAGTTCCGTGCAATATATTCGACCATCTAGTGCAGCTTCAAGTAGTGTGCAAGCAACAGCTACTGAATAATTGCCTAACTATGACCAGTAGAGTAACCATTAAGGCTGCTCTACTGGTTTTATTCTACTCAGTTAAAGACTCTTCTAACGCCCGCAAACACAAGGCTATATTTTCTCTACGAGCCCCATAGCCCATTAAGCCAATACGCCAAGCTTTACCCGCAAGTGCGCCTAAACCAGCGCCAATTTCCAAATTATATTCACTGAGCAAGTGGGAGCGAACCTTCGCATCATCAACACCTTGAGGAATATATACCGCATTAAGTTGCGGCAACCGACTTTGCTCTGGCACCACAAAGTTAAAGCCAAGTTTCTCTAAGCCTTGTTTTAACTTTTCATGCATATCACGATGACGAGACCAAGCTTGCTCTAGTCCTTCATTTTTTAACATTAATAGCGCTTCGTGTAGCGCATATAAGCTATTGACTGGTGCGGTGTGATGATAACTGCGTTTACCTTCTCCACTCCAATAGCTGAGCACCAAGCTTTGGTCTAAAAACCAACTTTGTACAGGTGTCGTGCGTGATTGAATTTTCTCAATCGCTTGAGCGGAAAAAGTCAACGGCGATAAGCCAGGGGGACAAGATAGACATTTCTGGCTACCAGAATAAACGGCATCTAACTGCCATTTATCGACATAAAGTGGCACACCGCCTAGAGATGTTACCGCATCTACAATACTCAATATGTTATTTTGCTTAGCCAACTGACCTAACGCTTGTGCATCACTTAATGCCCCGGTTGATGTCTCCGCATGCACAAATGCCAATATTTTTGCGTCGGGGTTCGCCTTGATCGCTTGTTCTACTTTATCAACCGAAACTGGCATCCCCCATTCATCATCAACCAACACGACTTCCCCGCCGCAACGAATGACATTTTCTCGCATTCGCTCACCAAACACACCATTGCGGCAGACAATGACTTTATCACCCGGTTCTATTAAATTGACGAAACACGCTTCCATACCGGCACTGCCTGGCGCAGAAACTGCTATCGTGAATTCATTTTGCGTTTGAAATGCATATTTAAGTAGCTGTTTGAGCTCATCCATCATCTGAATAAATAACGGGTCTAAGTGACCAACGGTTGGACGACTTAGTGCTTGCAATACTTGTGGGTAAATATCTGAAGGACCAGGTCCCATCAAGATCCGTTGTGGTGGGTTGAAACTGGTAATGGACATAATTGCTCCTTGCTTGCGGCCAAATGTGGAAAACCAGAGTAAAGCAAAAATCACCTAGCAACAATTCGACAGAAGTCTAGAGGTCAAACCAGAGTCACAATCTGGTTAATTTTATTTTACATTTGAACTTAATTAGCAATTGACATTAATAGTTCAAAAACGTTCAATGAATGAGCTATCTAGCAGAAGAGGAGCACTGCCCAGGCAGATGTTTTGTGGAGCCTCAACTCCAAAACAAAGCATTGATGGGGAGCAGTGCCGAGATGAACCAAGGTTGTGGATTTGGTTTGTCGGTTGAATGGGCTGAATCCCTTCAACTGTCATTAGCCGCGCTGATGAAGAGCTTCTGAGGTAAACCAATCAAAAACACCTCTTTATATGCTCTAGAAATTTCTCTTCAAACATTGGACGTTGGAACACCAACACATTTTTATTTTAGGAAGTCGTGGGAGAAATGCTGTGAGCGCATTCAATGTAGCCAAGTTTGGCGGAACAAGTGTAGCTAACTTTGAAGCAATGAGCCGTTGTGCTGCTGTTATCGAAAACAATCCAAATACAAAATTAGTGGTTAGCAGTGCATGCTCTGGTGTCACTAATTTGTTAGTTGAGTTAGCCAGTGGAGTTCAAGATGCTGAGCAACGTTTGGCGATCATCAAACAGTTAGCCGATATCCATCATGCCATCATCGATCAACTAGCCCAGCCAGCTCAAGTTGAAAAAGAAGTACATTCAATTTTAGACATGGTTGCTAGTGTTGCAGAAGCCGCCTCTTTTCAATCAAGTAAAAAATTGACTGACCATCTCGTTGCGTGCGGCGAATTAATGTCGACCTTTATTCTTACCCAATTGATGCGTGAACGAGGTATGGAAGCGGTGCGTTTTGATATCCGCGAGATCTTGCGCACCGATGATCATTACGGTCGTGCTGAGCCTCAGTTAGAGCAAATAGCATTACTTGCTAAACAAAAATTAACGCCATTATGTCAACAGCACGTAGTGGTAACGCAAGGCTTCATTGGTTCTGATGAACAAGGAAACACTACCACCCTTGGCCGTGGTGGTAGTGATTATTCAGCCGCTTTAATTGCAGAAGCAGTCCAAGCGTCAGGTTTAGAAATTTGGACCGATGTACCTGGCATTTATACTACCGACCCTCGTATTGCGCCTAATGCTGCACCGATTGCTGAAATCAGTTTTAGTGAAGCGTCTGAAATGGCGAATTTCGGTGCCAAAATTCTCCATCCCTCGACATTGTTACCAGCATTACGACATGACATTCCTGTATTTGTAGGTTCATCGAAAGAGCCAGAAAAAGGTGGAACTTGGATTCGCAAACGTGTCGAAAGCTCGCCACTTTTTAGAGCCTTGACCTTACGCGGCAACCAAACTATGGTCACACTGCGTAGTGCTAGCATGTTCCATGCTTATGGCTTTTTGTCGAAAGTGTTCGAGATTTTAGCCAAACACAAAATTTCAGTAGATCTGATTACCACTTCTGAAATCAGCGTATCCTTAACATTAGACAAAACCGATACTTCCGGGGGTTCACCAGAATTACCACAAGCTGTTCGTCAAGAATTGGAAGAATTATGCACTGTCGATGTTGAACATAACTTAAGTTTAATCGCACTGATAGGCAATAACATGAGTAATAACAAAGGTTACGCCAAGCAGGTATTTAGCACGTTAGAAGACTTCAACATGCGTATGATTTGCTACGGTGCGAGTCCGCATAACTTATGTTTCTTGCTGCATGAATCGGTATCAAAAGCCGCTATTCAGAAACTACACCAAGAGCTGTTTGAGAAATAATCTAAAGTGCTTTGCTCAATAATTTGAGTGCCACAAAAAGACAGAGGTTGGATATTCCAACCTCTGTCTTTTTTACCTTAATCTAAATTAGGCCCTAACCATTTTTCTGCTTCTTGCTCGCTCCAGCCTTTACGCTGCGCATAATCTTGCATTTGATCTTGCTGTATTTGTGCGATGGCAAAATAACGAGAATCAGGATGAGAGAAATACCAACCAGATACCGAAGCCCCTGGCCACATGGCATAACTGGTGGTTAGCGACATATCAATCGCTTGCTCAACATTGAGCATTTCCCATAAAGTTCCTTTCTCTGTATGTTCAGGACACGCTGGATAACCCGGAGCTGGGCGAATACCTTGATACTTTTCACGAATCAATTCGTCATTCGATAAGTTTTCATCTGTAGCATAACCCCAAATATCTTTACGAACTTGCAGGTGTAAATACTCAGCAAAAGCTTCCGCCAAACGATCCGCTACGGCTTGGATCATAATCGCGTTGTAATCATCACCATTTGCTTTGTATTGATCGGCCAATTCACGCTCACCGATACCACCAGTAACCGCAAACGCACCGATCCAATCTTTCTTGCCTGATTCTTTAGGTGCTATGTAATCAGATAGGCAGTAGTTAAATCCTTTCGGCTTCTCAGTTTGTTGACGCAAATTATGCAAAACATGAACAACCTCAGTACGGGACTCATCACTGTAAACTTCGATATCATCACCAATACTGGCCGCAGGAAATAAGGCGCACATGCCACGAGCTTCGAGTAAACCTTCTCGCTCGACACGATCAAGTAACTCGTTGGCATCCTTAAACAGACGCAGAGCTTCTTCACCCACCTCTTCATGATCAAAAATTGCCGGGTATTTACCCATCAACGACCATGTCATAAAGAACGGAGTCCAATCGATATACTGGCGTAACGTCGAGACATCAAAATCATTAAACACATGCACACCAGGTTTAATTGGCACTGGTGGTGTATAGCTATCCCAATTAATCGCGACTTTGTTAGCGCGAGCCTGCTCTAAGGTGACAGGTTTAGTACGCGGACGCTTACGAGCGTGTTGGTCACGCACAACGTCATAATCAGCCTGAAGCTTTTCAACAAAAGCTGGCTTTTGTGTCTCAGACAGTAGCGCCGAACAGACCCCAACTGCACGTGAAGCATTGTTTACATATACCACCGGATGTTGGTAATTTTGTTCTATCTTCACGGCAGTATGCGCTTTCGATGTGGTTGCACCACCAATCAAAAGTGGTAAATCAAAACCCTGACGTTCCATTTCTTTCGCGACATGGACCATTTCATCCAATGACGGTGTAATAAGGCCAGATAAACCAATAATATCAACGTTCTCTTCTTTGGCTACTTTGAGTATTTTCTCGCACGGCACCATCACCCCAAGGTCAATAATTTCGTAGTTATTGCATTGCAATACCACACCAACAATATTCTTACCGATGTCATGCACATCACCTTTTACGGTTGCGAGTAGAATTTTACCGTTGGTTGAACCTGCTTGTTTCAATGCATTGATGTAAGGCTCTAAGTGGGCAACCGCCTGCTTCATAACTCGCGCAGACTTAACCACTTGAGGTAAGAACATTTTACCCTCACCAAATAGGTCACCAACTACATTCATGCCATCCATTAATGGGCCTTCAATCACCTCTAATGGTTTGCTCGCATTCAGACGGGCTTCTTCAGTATCTTCAACGATAAATTCTGTAATTCCTTTAACTAACGCATGCTCTAAACGCTTTTCAACCGACCATGTTCTCCACTCAAGTGCACTCGCATCTTCTTCTTTTCCTACGCCTTTATCGGCATATTCAGCCGCAATATCTAATAAACGTTCAGTACTGTCGTCTCGGCGATTTAGAATTACATCCTCTACGGCATCCCGCAGCTTTTCTGGAACATTGTCGTAGATCTCCAATTGACCAGCGTTGACGATCCCCATATCCATACCATTTTTAAAACAGTGGTAAAGGAATACCGCGTGAATTGCTTCACGAACATAGTTGTTACCGCGGAAAGAAAACGAAACGTTGGAGACTCCACCGGAGATCATGGCGTAAGGTAAATCGCGCTTGATGTCTGCAACCGCTTCGATAAAGTCAACGGCGTAGTTGTTATGCTCGTCAATTCCCGTAGCAACAGCAAAAATATTTGGATCAAAGATGATATCTTCTGCGGGGAAACCAACCTCATCGACCAAAATACGATAAGCATTGGTACAAATTTCGATTTTCCGTTGACGTGTATCAGCTTGGCCCACTTCATCGAAAGCCATCACGATAACCGCCGCACCATAGCGACGGATCAGCTTCGCTTGTTCAACGAATTTTTCTTTACCTTCTTTCAAAGAGATCGAGTTAACGATGCCTTTACCTTGAATACATTTAAGACCGGCCTCAATGACTTCCCACTTAGAAGAGTCAACCATAATAGGCACTTTTGATATTTCAGGCTCAGAAGCACATAGATTAAGGAAACGCACCATGCACGCCTCGGCATCAAGCATCCCTTCATCCATGTTGATATCGATGATTTGAGCACCATTTTCGACTTGCTCACGCGCTACGTGTAGCGCTTCATCGTATAGCTCTTCTTTGATTAATCGTTTGAAACGTGCGGAACCCGTTACGTTTGTTCGCTCGCCAACATTAACAAATAATGTCTCTTTCGCGATGGTTAACGGCTCCAAACCAGACAAACGACACGACTTTGGCAATTCCGGCAAAGAGCGAGGCTTCACTCCTTCAACTGCTTGTGCCATTTGTCGAATATGTTCTGGCGTTGTACCACAGCAACCACCAACTAAATTTAGAAACCCAGCTTGCGCCCACTCAGCGATATGCTCTGCCATCTCTTTCGCTTCCAGATCATACTCACCAAATGCATTTGGTAAACCGGCATTAGGGTGCGCTGAAACGTAGCATTCAGAGATACGTGACAACTCTTCAACATATTGGCGTAGCTCATCGGGACCTAGAGCGCAGTTTAAACCAAAGGAGATCGGCTCCACGTGGCGAAGCGCATTGTAGAACGCTTCTGTTGTCTGCCCTGAAAGGGTACGACCAGAGGCATCAGTTATCGTCCCTGAAATCATCACAGGCAACTTATAACCGAGCTCTTCAAAAACCGTATCGACGGCGAAAGCACACGCTTTGGCATTTAATGTGTCAAAAATGGTTTCAATAAGAATTAGATCACAGCCACCTTTAATTAAAGCTCGTGTTGATTCTGAGTACGCTTCAACAAGTTGATCAAAACTGACATTGCGGAAGCCAGGATCATTCACATCTGGAGAGATAGAACAGGTACGGTTGGTTGGACCGAGTACACCGGCCACGTAACGGGGTTTATGCGGTGTTTTAGCGGTCCATTCATCAGCGACTTCACGCGCTAATTTTGCAGCAGCAAAGTTGATTTCATCACTGATGGCTTGCATATCATAGTCAGCCATTGCGATAGTCGTCGCATTAAAGGTATTGGTTTCAAGAATATCAGCACCGGCCTCTAAATAAGCACTGTGGATCTCTTTTATCAATTGAGGCTGCGTCAATACTAGGAGATCGTTATTGCCTTTTAGATCACTTGGCCAATTAGCAAAACGTTCTCCTCGATAATCTTGCTCTTCAAGCTTGTAACCCTGAATCATGGTGCCCATACCACCATCGATCAACAATATTCTTTGTTGCAATTGAGCTTCAATTTGACTCTTCACTTTTCTTCCCACAGTACAGCCTCATTCCTTTTCGTTATTTCCACATCCTATCATATAACCGTTAGAAATCTAGACGTCTAAACAGCACTTTAATCGCTGCTTGTTGTTAACTCTGATGTAATGAAAAAGTGTTTGCTATTTGCTCATCATAGAAGGAGAATTTGTTCATATTTTGTTACACACTGAGAAAAAAATGTCGGTCTACTATACTTTGTGCTTCCTATCGGCAGCCGCGATGATGATTGCTTTCTTAAACAGTAAGATAGGAAAGATGCAAACCACCATTGCTATCACCGCAGGCTCTATGATGCTTTCGTTATTAATCTTAATTGCGGGTCAAAACGATTGGTTTCATCTCACTGAAATTGCTATCGATACCGTTAATAGCATCAACTTTGAAAATTTTTTACTCAAAGGGATCCTAGGCTTTCTTCTTTTTGCGGGTGGCTTAGGTATTAAACTGCCTAATCTTAAAGATCAAAAATGGGAAATAACCGTTCTCGCACTTGGAGCAACATTATTTTCAACCTTCTTCATTGGTTTTGGCCTCTATGGCTTCTGCCAACTGATCGACATTCAATTTGACCTTGTGTATTGCTTATTATTCGGCGCGCTGATTTCACCAACCGACCCAATCGCTGTGTTAGCCATTGTCAAAAAACTTGATGCGCCTAAACGTATCTCAACTCAAATTGAAGGGGAATCTCTCTTCAACGACGGTTTTGGTCTAGTTATCTTTGTCACAATATTTACTATCGCATTCGGTACAGAAACTCCGACCGTTGGTAGTGTTACTATGCTGTTTGCACAAGAAGCTATGGGGGGAATTATCTACGGCCTAGCTCTCGGTTTATTATTTCACTACCTTATTAGCGCGACTAATGACCACTCCATGGAGCTGTTATTAACCATCGGTATTCCAACCGCTGGTTACGTTTTTGCAGATGTCATTCATGTCTCTGGGCCACTCGCAATGGTGGTATCAGGTATCATGATCGGTAACTGGACCCGCTTTATCGGTTTCTCAAAGGAAAGCGAAGAGCATTTAGATCACTTCTGGGAGTTAGTTGATGAATTTCTCAATGGGGTATTGTTTCTATTGATTGGTATGTCGATGCTACTCTTCCAATTTCATGAAGAAGATTGGATGTTAATGGCATTTTCCGTTCCGCTTGTGTTATGTGCTCGCTACCTTAGCGTTTTCTTATCGTACATTGGCTTTAAACGTTACCGAAGCTATAACCCATGGTCGATTAAGATTCTTACTTGGGGAGGACTACGCGGAGGATTAGCACTAGCAATGGCTCTATCGATTCCCTCTGGAATTTTAGTCATTCCGGATAAGCTTATCGATGTAAAAGAACTGATACTGGTTATGACGTATGCCGTTGTAGTATTTTCGATACTGATCCAAGGCTCAACCATTACTCCTTTGATCGAAAAAGCGAAACAGGCTGAAAAACAAAGGGAAGCCACTGAATCGACAGTAGTCCAAGAACAAGAAAGTTAATCCCGATTCGAATGCATCTCACAATATCTGTTGAATCACCAAGTCGATACCACTGCGTGTCGACTTTTTTAAATCTAAAGTATTTGATGATTTAAAAATTTAAAATAGAAACCATTCTTAGGCTCTAATGCCGTTCACTTAAGGTGAGCGGCATTAGGAACTAAAAGCTGGCTCTGCGATCAGATCTTTCGACCAAGAGAGAACAATCGCAAAGGAACCAGCTATGCATAAACTAGTAGACTTATTTTGCCATATCGATGACTTTTATAAGGCTTTTCTACCTCAGTGGCAAAAACTTCAGCTTGAAAGCGGCGAACAAAAGCGCAACCGCAAAGGCAGGATGTCCGAAAGCGAAATCATGACAATCATTATCGCTTTCCATATGTCTCATCAGCGTGATTTCAAAAACTTTTACCTTGGGGTCGTGCGTCGCCACTACAAGAGTTATTTCCCAACTCTGCTCAGTTACACACGGTTTCTTGAAGTAATGCCTTCAGTTCTTGTGCCACTCAGCTCTTTCTTTACCCATGTCAAAGGTGAACCGACAGG